>JAUXHF010000156.1 GCA_030621685.1 Spirochaetota bacterium | reverse complement strand
CTTGGATGAATAGTTTATTAATTTTCTAAAGTAACGTTAGCTAGCTAGAGATAGATGATTTTAGCTCTTAAATTATCCGAATCTTGGATGAATAGTTTATTAACTCCCTAAATAACTTTAGATAGCTAGAGATAGATGAATTTACAAGGAATCATTCAGCAATTAGGGAGGTTTTGGGAAAGCCAAGGCTGCTTGCTCTGCGAGAGCTATGATTTAGAAACAGGGGCAGGAACGTTTAACCCGGCCACGTTTATTCGAAGTTTAGGCGAAGAGCCATTTTTTGCAGCGTACACCGAGCCTTGCCGGCGGCCTGCAGATGGGCGATATGGACAAAACCCTAATCGGCTACAGCGTTATTTTCAATATCAGGTGCTTATGAAACCAGCGCCGCCAAACTTCAAGCAACTGTATTTGGAAAGCCTAGAATATTTAGGCCTTAAAGGTAGCGAACACGATATCCGCTTTGTTCATGATGATTGGCAGTCGCCTACGCTGGGGGCATGGGGGCTTGGCTGGGAAGTGTGGTTGAATGGCATGGAGATTTCCCAGTTTACGTATTTTCAGCAGGTTGGCGGCCTTGACCTTAGCATCATTCCCGGAGAGATTACCTATGGTTTAGAACGCTTAGCGCTGTATCTGCAAAACAAGAATTCTGTATTCGACCTTTCATATAATGACACCCTTAGCTATGGCGATGTTTTTCTTCAGACAGAAGAGGAATTCTCAAAGTTTAATTTTGATTACGCTAGCACCGAAGTATGCTTTACGTTGTTTAAAATATACGAGGAAGAAGCAAAAAAACTTATCGAGCATGAACTGCCCTTAGTGGCCTATGATTTTGTGATTAAATGCTCGCATATATTTAATATATTAGAATCACGATCGGCAATTTCAGTAACCGAGCGGACTGGATATATCGGCCGAATTCGCAAAATAGCTTCGGCTGTGGCTAAGCTTTATCTTGCCAAACGCAGGCATGCCAATTTCCCTTTGTTGGCGCGTTATCAAAAACAGCCCATTCTTGCGAAAAACAGATTTCTTCGAGAACAAATATCTGGAACTCCTGAAATTTCAAGAGCTTCTTCTGCGGACTTGGAGAAAGGAATGAAGCAAGAATCGCAAAAGAAAACAGCGCAAAAGAAAACAGCACAAAAGAAAACAGAAGACTTCCTTTTCGAGATTGGCATGGAGGAGCTTCCGCATGAATCAATACTCGTAGCAGAAAATAAAATGGGCGAATTGGCCAAAAGTTTGTTCCAAGAATACTCGCTTTCCTATGAAAGCTTAGAGCTTTTTTCAACGCCAAGACGTTTAGCCTTTATCGTGAAAGACCTTATTCTTGAGAAGCCCAGAGAGCAGCTACTCAAAAAAGGCCCCCTGCTAAAAGAAATTGATATACAAGCGCCTAGGCCTAAGCCCGGGTTTTTTAAGGCGCTAAAAGGCTTCTTGCATTCAATAGCCAAAAATCATCCTCATGACTTCAAAGAGTTCTTTCATGTAGGCCAGAAAAACAATAAAACAGCCCTGCCTCTAGCAGATGAAGAGGGCTTATTGAAAATAGTAGCAGGCCTTAAGGAAATTTCAGGCTTGCCAGCAGAGACCATTGCCTCAGGCCTCTATACAAAAAAAATTGGCGAGCAAGTCTACTTGCTATGGATTTCATGGCTACCGGCAATTCGTTGTGAACCTTTGCTGGTTAAGCTCTTAGAAAAACTTATGCAAAAGCTGGTATTTCCGCAAATGATGTATTGGGGAAATGGCAAGGGGCCATTTTTGCGTCCTTTGCAATATCTTACGGCGATCTTGGGCAAGGATGTTATCCCTTTTCATTTTGCCGGCCTAGGCCTGCATGCCAGTAACACTACCTTAGCACACCCCTTTCTCTCAAACGGCAAACCCTTGCATATTGCGCATGCTAGAGATTGGCAAAGAATTTTGCGAGAGCAAAAGGTTATTGCTAGCTATAAAGAACGATATGAAGGATTGTTTGCAGATTTAACTGCCCTAGAAAAGAAACATGAAATAAGATTAATCCGTAAAGAGAGCTTAGCGAAACTAAACACGAACCTCTGCGAATATCCCACGCCGCTGTTAGCAAAATTCGATAGTAGCTACTTAGAGCTGCCCAAAGAGGTGCTTGAAAGTGAGCTTATTGTGCATCAAAAATACTTCCCTGCCTTAACCTTAGCGGCAAGCAAGGGGCCTGCTGCTAGGCTTAGTAATAGTTTTGTCTTGGTATCGAACATAGAAAACCAGAGCAACGTGATAGCAGGAAACCTAAGAGTGCTGAAGGCTAGGTTTAACGATGGCAAGTTTTTTTATGAAAAAGATTTGAAACTGGGCCTAGAAGGCATGCGCCTAAAACTTTCTACAATAACCTTTGAGAAAAGCCTGGGCAGCTATCAGCAAAAGGTAGAGCGAGTAGCTTGCGTAGCTACTCTGCTGAAGCAAAGTTTAGAGGCAGGCGCTTTTATAGAAGTCGCTACACTTTCGCCCAAAGCGCTAGCTTTAACTTTGCGTTATTTGAAAGCCGATCTTGCTAGCCAAATGGTCTTTGAATTCCCTGAACTTGAGGGGCTTATGGCCTCGTATTATGCCAAGGCTATGCATCTTGATGCAGAAGTTGCTAGGGCTTTGCATGAACACTATCTGCCAGACGCTGCTAAGGAGGCAGGCTTTGCTGCTCCAAAAGGCAAAGGCATGCTTGCTGAAGCTGCTCCAAAAAGCAAAGGCATGCTTGCTGAAGCTGCTGAAAAACCTGTCAATTTTCCTACAAGCAATCTTGCTTGTTTCATGGCCATTGCCGATAAACTGGATACTTTACTTGGGCTTTATGCCATAGGCATGAGGCCTACGGGCAGCCGCGATCCTTATGCTTTACGTCGTCAAGCCTTAAGCCTCTGTGTGTTAATGATTAGAAAAGGCTGGCATGTATCGCTGGCAGAACTTTGGGAAGACGGACTTAAAAAGACGTATGCAAGCTTCATTCAAAAAACATCAGCAGAGCCGAAAGCCAAACCAGCAAAGAATACTTCTATGAAGAGTGAAAAGAATTTTATGCTCATGCTTTTTTCTTTTTGCAATGTAAGGCTGAAAAGTTACTTGTTGAATCTTGGGTTTCAAGCTAAAGAGGTTTCGGCTGTTTTGTATCAGCGCGATTTCTGCCCCCTGCGTTCCTACAAAGCCTTGAAAGCGTATCGAGATTTCTCTTCTGCACATTTTGAGAGTTTTAAAGCAATTTTCTTACTGTATAAGCGAATTCATAATATGATAAGCGCAGGTTATAAAACTACCGACTCTACTGAAGAGGAAACTGAAAAAAATAAATATTTTTTACGTAAGAACTATAAATTTTCTGCGAGAGAACTTGATATTCTGAACATGAAAGAAGAGCGAGCTTTGCTAAAATGCTATGGGGAAACAGAGCTAAAACTAAGCATGCATCTTAAGCGAGCTGAGCTTCTGGAAGCTATGAAATTGTTTACATGCTACCTTAAGCCCAGTCATGATTTCTTTGATGAGGTTATGGTGAATGTCAAGGAATTGGAAACAAGTATGGCACGCCGAAAACTGCTAAAAGCTATTTCTTGGCAAATGGAGAAAGTGCTTCAATGGAACGAAGTAGAAATTTAAAGAGTTTTGCTATAATTTTGTTAGTTTTTTTATATATTAAAATTATACTGTAACGAGTGAATGAACGAAGTAAATGAACGAAAATTTAATGCTTTGATGGAATGCTTTTTGCGGGCATTCGAAATTTGAGGTTACCGATACTCTTAGAACGGCAAGTCATGGATTCTACAAAAGATAGAAATGGATGTTCTTTCCAATCAATAGTGCTTTCGATGGTGAAACATCGGCTGAACTTGATGTTGAGCGAAGTTTGTCAGCTTAAAGAAGATGAGGCTGATTTTTCATCCGATGAGCGGCTAACGCGCCAAGTGCTAGAGAAAATTGCTGAAGAAAAAATCACATCTGTGCATATAAGGGCCGATGAGGCTCAATCTTTTCTTGACATTCTTGAAGAGATGTACTCGCATAGTGAGTCTTACAATCCGCTAGACGAAAACTCGGAGCGAAAAGCTGAAGAGGACACGCCAAGCTTATTTCCGAAAAAAACATAGAAATTTTTGCTGAAGCTGCCATTATAAACAATGTCTTTTGCTGGGCGGAAAAGAGAGCCTTATTTTTCGGTTATTCTGCCCAGTTATAATCGGCCTCGGCTAAGCATACGAGCTTTAAACTCTTTGCTTGCCCAGAGTTTCGAATCCTTTGAAATACTTTTCGCTGAAGATGGTTCGGCGCATTTCAAAAACGCGGCTGCTTGGGGCGAGGCTGCTAGCCAAAGTCTTAAGGATAAACGGCTACGTTATTTCCAATGGAATAAGAACAGAGGCGTTTCTTATGCTAGAAATTTGGCTATTAGGAATGCACGAGGTGCTTGGATAGCTTTTTTAGATAGTGATGATGAGTGGAAGCCAGAGCATCTTTCTCTGCTGTACCAATATATTTCAAAAAACACTGGTGTTTTAGCGCTGCAAAGCAAAGAAACATGGATGCGTTCTGGGCTAAAGGTAATTCCACCAAAACATCTTCGGAAAATTGGGGGCGATATTTTTAATCAGTCCTTGCTACGCTGTTGCGTGACTACTTCGGTAGCGGCTGTATCGGTAGAGGTTTTCAAGGACATTGGCTTTTTTGATGAAAAGCTGCCAGCCTGCGAGGATTATGATTTTTGGCTACGTGTAAGCGCTGTGCATCAAATTCATCTTCTTCCGGAGACTACGGCTATTCGCTATCAGGGCCACGAGGATCATCTTTCTTTTCTTTATCCACAGATGGATAGGTTTCGTGTTTATTCCTTAGGTAAATTCATAAGAGCGCCTAACGGGAAAACGAGCTGGCTTAAATTTTTATTTTTTTCAAGTAACCTGCCGTTTTTTCTTCCGAGAAACACTCGCATGCAGCGGAACATGGCACGTTACTATGCCAAGAACAAATGCCAAATTTTATGGAGAGGCGCTTTGAAACGCGGCCGCATGTTCCGTGCATTAAAGTTTTTTTTCTTTGATAAGCTGTTATTTTCAAACTTTGAACGTTATAAAATAGCTGGAGGCTAAGAAATTA
>JAUXHF010000062.1 GCA_030621685.1 Spirochaetota bacterium | reverse complement strand
TGAAACGAAGGAACAGCACTTTAATAAAGGCCTCAAGGATAATAGAAAGACGCATTTTCGAAGTACCCGAGGCTCTCTCCATGAACACTATAGAGTGTTCAAAAATGTTGAAGCCAGCTTTTTTCAAGATGTAATTCACCTCTACTTGAAACACGTAGCCATCAGAGCGTAGTTTATCAAAATCCAGTTTTTCGATGACGTGACGGCGAAAGCATTTGAAACCACTGGTGGAATCGTGAATGTTTATGCCAGTAATCAGTTTTATATAAGCATTGGCAAAATACGAGAGCAGTATTCTAGAAAGCGGCCAGTTGATAACGTTTATTCCCTTTGTATAACGAGATCCTATTACCAAATCGTAGCTACGCGTTAGCTGGGCAAGCTCAGTAATCGTCTCGGGGCGATGCGAGAGGTCTCCATCCATTTGCACAATAACATCAGCAGAAAATTCTAAGGCACGGCGAAAGCCTCGGCGGTAGGCATCGGCTAAGCCGTTTTTCTTTTCGCCTTTTACCAGCACTATTCGTGGGTTGTGCAGGGCACGCTGCTCTACAATCTTCCATGTATTATCGGGTGAGTTATCGTCAACAATGATGACGTAAGCGTCTGGAACCGTAGCGAAAATTCTATCGAACAAGTTTTCGATATTTGATGCCTCGTTATAGGTTGGAATGACAATGGCTATAGAAATCAAGGAAGAAGATTCTTTTAATTTTTCTTGTTAGGAAATTTGCTAGGGAAAGTAGAGTATATAAAATATCATTATTATACTATAAAATTTATGGGCGGGGCATTCTTAGGCTTGTTTTCTGCTTGTTTTCTTTATAGCGGGTTAAAAAGTTACAGATAACGATACTGAAATGAGCATGGAACAGTAGCCTATATTATAATAATATTATTCTTATTTTTAATGATACTCCTCCGATAAAATGCTAAATAGTCTTGAATGTAACAAAGTTCGTCTTGTTTTTGAGAAAGAGCAAGATATTATTGCCTTAGTGGCGAAAACTCTAGAGCCTGTGGAGGAAGCCGCCTTACATGGACATGGGTCGGGCTTATGTTTTGCTACTATAAGACTACGGGATATGTTACTTCCTTGGCGGAAAAAAAAGAAAATAGGCCATGATTTTGTCATCAGCGAGAGTGCTAGTTTAAGTTTTCTATGTAAAAAAAACTACTATAGTTCTGTTACAGCGCTGTTTTTCGATATTATGGAATATGCCGTAACAGAGAAGAAAACAATGCTTTTTTTTGGTCATAAAGCTAAGCAAGAGTACAAAATACGGCATAACATCAAACTGCTATTTGGAAGGCCCTTTCATGGCAGTTTTATTTCTAAGGCTATGCTGCAAACATACAGCCCAGAGAATATTTTGAAACTTTTAATGAAGACGGCTCCTCATATTATTTTTGTAACGCCTCATGGAGAGCCATGGCTGAAAGAGCTAGTAAAAATTTTGCCCAATCGGGTTTTTTTTATGACACAAGGAGCGCTTAGGGTTTTTACAGCGCCAAGGAAAGGTTTAAGGCGTCCTGTTTCAGCAGTGGCTGCTGGGCACATGGCTAAAGACATGTTTAAAGAATTTTCGAAAGGAATGTTTTCCCCCTTAAACTGGCTACTTTTCCCGTATATGCTGGTATTAGCTTGGCAGTTACATGTTGCTGCCAAGCAGGTCAAGTAGGCAGTTTTTTTAGAGTATATATTTTTCTAAAACTTTTCCTTTTAAACAGGTTGCTTTTCCCGCTTTTTTTCATGTTTGTAATGAGGCTAGCCAGCGCTTGGCAGCTAGATGCTGCTTTTGGCTAAGGTAAGTAGAGCTAGCTTGAAAGGGAAATCGGCAAAAAAATGACCGAGTAACAAAAATATCTTTCTTTTAACAAAGTTTTCGTAAAATTTGCATTATAATCATAAGGCAAGCGGCGTTTAAAACGCGAGCAGGAAGGAAATATATAATGGAAAGCTTACTTCAATGGTATCAAAACCTACCACTTGGCATATCCCCAGTATTGCTGGATTTGGGGTTTATTCAGATTCGCTGGTATAGCCTAGGTTATATATTCACCTTTATTACGGCTGGCGAGCTAGCCAAATGGCGCATTAGACACAAAGAAGCTAGTTTCCCCATAGAAGCTAGCGATATTTATGATGCCTACCTGTACACAATAATAGGCGTTATTCTTGGAGGCAGGTTGGGATACTTGCTGTTTTACGATACAGCCTTCTTTTTCACGAATCCCTTAGAAGCCATTCTCCCGTTTAGCCGAACGGCTAATGGTCTGCAGTTTAGTGGTATTTCAGGAATGTCTTATCATGGCGGTTTCATTGGCTTTGTAATGAGCTGTTATATTTTTAACCGTGTAAAAAAGTTTCCGTTTTGGCAGAGCATCGACTTATGGATTCCGGGAATTGCCTTAGGTTATACTTTTGGGCGACTGGGAAATTTCATGAATGCCGAGCTTTATGGCAGAATAACTGAAAAAGCATGGGGCATGTATTTTATAAACCCCAGCACAAACCTACCTTTTGAACAACTAAGGCATCCTAGCCAGTTATACGAGGCTTTTGTAGAGGGCTTGCTGGCTTTTATCATTCTTTGGGTTTTGCGAAAGCGGTTGAAAAGCATTCCGGGCATG
Source organism: Spirochaetota bacterium (assembly GCA_030621685.1). GTDB lineage: Bacteria > Spirochaetota > UBA12135 > COTS27 > COTS27 > JAUXHF01. The sequence goes on along the minus strand of JAUXHF010000062.1, from coordinate 6,425 downwards.
CTGGCCTTGCTGTATGTTATGTTGTATAGCCTAGGACGATATGCTGTAGAGTTCCTGCGCCAGCCTGATGAAATTTTCAAAGATCCCGGAGAAACGATAGGCTCTGTATGGCTGTTCATGTCTATGGGGCAGGTACTTTCTTTGGTTATGATACTTTTTGCTACGGTCATGTATTTTTCTTTAATGGCGGGGCAGCAAAAAATAAGCAAAAAATAAGCAGCAGACAGCTTAAAAAAAATTTCGTTTCAAAAATATTTTAAATATTTAAGACCTATAAAAACAGTAGGGGTTAATAGGGTTTTAATCTTTTAGAGGGCTATACTTTCAATGCTTAAAAAAAATCACTCAAGAAAACATTTTTTTCTTAAAAGCTATACGGTTAGTAAGCCAATTTCTCCTGTATTCTTATTGCTCTTGGCATGTATGATAGGCTGGGGGGCGATGGTGATACCCAGTTCTCTTGCTGCGCAAAATAATGAAATAAAAAATTCTAACGTATTAGACACAGAGCCAAACACAGAGCCTTGCCCCAGCCTAGAGAATGGGATTCAAGATGATAAGCGATTTTTGACTTCGGATAAGCTGTACCCGGGCATGCAGCTTCATGGAAGAACACGCATGTCCGAAAACGAAATGGTGGAATTCCCACTGCGTGTTTTATCGGTGCAGAGAAATAGCCGACCGAATGCCGATTCCATTCTTGCTGAAATAGAGCATGACCTCTTCCGTGAAACAGGTATTATTTCGGGCATGAGCGGCTCGCCGGTGTACTTCGAAGGCAGGCTAGTGGGAGCCATCGCTTTTACAAGTAAGTTTCAAAAACGTCCGATAGCTGGCATTACGCCAATAGAAAACATGTTGGAATTAATCACTTTCCAAAAACAAGAAGAAAAAAGAAATAAACTTGCCATGGCAGATGAACATGCAAAAAATGAATTAGCTGCTAAGGGGGCAAGCGGCTCAAATTTTCCGAATCTTTTTCAGGGGTCTTCTGCAGCCTCCAGAAATTCTTTTGATAAAGCCTATCGCCAGTACAGAAAGGCTATGCAATATTTTTACAGCGATGATAGTCTTGTATCTGATTGGCCAGAAAACACGAGCGTACTTCATCAAGATAAAGGCTGGGAAGAAAAGAAGCCCAATGGCATAGGCCATGCTTTTGTTTTTTCACCTCGTTTAGCAGCCCAGCAAAGTCCTAGCCCGGGGGCTTCTATAAAGAGAAAAATAGGGTTACTATTAGAAGCCTCCATCGGCGAGCTTAGGCTGCCACAGAGCATGTTACTGCAAGTACAAGGCGGAGGGCTTAGTAGTTTTTTGAGCCAACCTCAGCCTAAGCTGCTTAAGCATCAAGAGAAAAAGGCGCTTAGGCCGATTGGGCCAATTGGGGAAATTCCCATACCCGGCGATCTTATGGCCGTGAACCTGCTTAGCGGAAGTCTTAACATAAGCGCCTATGGCACGGTAAGTTATGTTTGCGATAAGTATATGCTTGCTTTCGGCCATTCAATGTCTTTAAATGGCGAATCGCAATTGCCACTTTATAAAGCCTATGTAGATACGATAGTGTCGAAGTTAGATATATCGTATAAGGTAGGCAGCTTACGAGAGGAAATCGGAACTATTCAGCAAGATAGGTTTAGCGCTATTTTGGGAAGTTTTGGTGTACAAAGTAAGCAAATACCCATTACGGTGAGTATTGAAACAAAAAATCAACGCAAAAATTTCAGCTACTTTGTGCCTGCCGATAAAGATTATTTTTCTCCTATGGTAAGCACGGCTTTTTTTAGCAGTTTTTTTTATAAGGAAAGTGTTAACGAAGAACTGCCCCTACAGTATCAGCTAGAGATAGGCGTCTGCGAGGAAACACTTTCTAGCAAGACAAAAGAAGCAAAAACAAAGGAAAAGACCTGCAGGCTTATTCGCAATGAGAATGTATTTCCATTGAACAGCCCCATCGTGAAAAATTTAACAGCGTTTAACGGTATGTTGCAAAACACGCTTAACGTTTTGCAAAGAAATCCTTTCGCCAAAATGAGCGTAGAGCATGTCAGCCTTCGTCTTCGCCAGCGCCAAGACTCTAATTCTAGCGATATGGAAATTCTTGACTTGCGAGACAGCAAACAGTTTTACAAGCCCGGAGAGACGGTAGCCTTGAAACTTTTGCTTGAAGAGTATAGGGGCAGAAGACGTATAGAAAATATCACTTTTCAGCTGCCCAAAGATCTGCCAGAAGGCCAGTACAGCTTGCATGCTCAAAGCGAGGCCAGTTTTGAAAGCGAGCAAATAAAAGCTGCTTACAGCCAGCCCAAAAGCAGCCTGGAGCTTCTGCAGTTTATGAATAAGAAGCGGCGCTTCAACACTCTTTTGCTGTGGATGACTCTGCCGAAGGCTTCTGCTAAAATCAGACTTTCTTCGGACGGAGGCTATCATGCCTTGCCGGCGGGCAAGCGAAGAATACTCTTAAGGGCCAAGCTACCAGAAGTAACAGAGCGACCAAGTTATCAGTTTTTTAAAAAATCGTATGCAGGAACATTACGTGGTAGCGCTAGGCTTATGCTACGCGTGCTTAGGCCAAAGTAACGTTTCAAAAAATAAAGCCCAAGCTGGGGCTAAGCAAATTTATAACGAACACTTATTTTAAGAGCCAGAATTCTTCTGCTTAGCTTGAAATCAGTAAACAAAGGCTATGCCAAAGTAACGCAAAGTAAAAACTAGCGAGTAAAAATAAACAAAATAAACAAAATAAATATGCAGAAAAAAACTGAAAGAATGATAGAAAGCCGAGTTGCCCAAAATTTTTTAATAAAAGCTTATTCCATAGCTAATCTAATGAAAGCTTACTTCATAGCTTGCCGTGTTCTAAAGAGGGCGGCCGTATATTTGCGGAGCTGCATGGCATGCTTTGCTTTGGGGCTATTCGGGCTATTTTTTCTCTATGGAGTCGGCCATGCGAAAACGAAGAAGGTGTTTCTTGATGCTGAAGATTTTGCTAAGAGTCGCTTTGTAAACAGCTTTGTTGATGAGAGCCTAGGGCTTGTGCCGCAACCAGAGCTTCAAGAATTAGGAGAAATGGCAGGCGCAGATCTGCTTTGGGATGGCAGCGCATTTAATGGCTTTGTTTGGGGAGCCGGAGCCGATGGCAAAATATATGCTCTTCCCGAAAATCTAAGTGAGCAAGAAATTCAAAATACTGCTGGGGGCAGTGGCCAATCTGAAGGGTTTAACTTTGAAACAAGCGCTGAACAAATAACGACTTTTTCTGTTATCGGAAAGAGGGCAAAGCCCGCCAATAAAAAGAAACGTTATAACAATGAACGTTACGTGGCAGCAAGCTTAGTATCTAAGGCTTCGGGCAGAGACCTCTTTAGCATGTTTCGTTTGTCGCATAAATCGGGAGCTAAAAATAAAGTGACAAAGGATGAGTTTTCTCTTGAACCAGTAGTTTTCAAAAACCCTGAAATTCTAGAACAAGCAAGTTTTTCTTGGGCGATGAGCTATCATAGAACATGGGATGCTCTCCTTATTGCTCTTAGCGATATACCCTCAAAACAAAGCAAAGATGCCTCTGCTGGCTCATCTGAAGAGAAGCCTGTAAAGAAAAGCAATGATGAAAATAGTGATAAGAGTAGCGTAGTTATCTACCACCCCGGCAGCCAGAGTTTACAGAAACTAATTGGCTTTTCTGAGGAGAACGTAGTGAACTTGCATCTTGATGAAATTTCCAATACATTATATGTAGTAGCTAGCCAAAGAAGCGGTCTTCGTAGCAGGCTGTATGCCATAGACTTAATGAAAAACAAAGCAGGGCTTGCTTTGGGCAGCCAGCCCCAAATGCTCTATGAGGCTAGCGAAATAACTGCTTTGGAAAGTGATGCTGGGGAAAATGGCCTTGTGTATCTGGCCAGTTTAGATAGCATGCAAGGTCAAGCTGAAACTAGGGAAGTAACGCGTGAGCGTGGAAACCCGGAAGAAGCAGCTTATGCGACTAGCTTTGAAAATTCCATTGCTAGCATGTTCATTCAAAACCAAGTTGCTGAATTACCTGAATCTAATTTAGAAAGTAAGGCTGGGTATGTTAGCAAATTGCTGAGCATCAATCGTAAAGGGCAAGGGAAAGGACAAGTTCGCCTGTTGCATGAAATTCCAAATAAAACGGTGTTAGCCTTACATTACGATGAACAAGAAGAAAATTTGTATCTTGCTTTCCAAGAACATGCCGAGGTTTGGCGTATGCAAAGCTCCAGTTTACAAACAGAGCTGCTTAGCTTTCAAGCAGAGGAGCTGTTCTCGGTGTTTATTGAGAATGAAGATGAAACGGGATTTTTTGGAATAAAGACGAAAGGCGCTGGGGTTGTCAGGCTTCAAAAAACAGGAGCGACCCATGCAGCCTTTTACAGCGCTAGCTTGGATTTTAATGAGACCATGCGTTTTGGGGCGATGATCTATGATTTTCCCGAAGCGCTAAGCCCTTTGCTTAAGCTAGAAATTTTCACACAAAGCGGAAATACTAAGGAGGCAGACTCTGAGAACTGGTCTGCTTTAGAGGCGCTGAAAGAGGGGAAAATCATGAGTCCGGCTGCTCGTTTCCTGCGCGTAGAAATTCTTATTAGCCCCAATAGTAAAAATAGCCGAGGGGCTTTAGAGCAAGACAGGAAGAGGCAGAGGAGTAGGCGGCAGGAAAAAAACAGGGGAGCAAGACCTTGGAGGCTTAGCGGCTTAGGCCTGTATGTGGCTGCGTATAATCGTGCGCCAGAGCTTGGAAGGCCGTATCTGCTGATAGAAAAAGAAAAACAACAAAATAACTTCTCTAAGAAGCAAGTAGGGAAGGTTTACCCGCAGCTTCAAAACAAATTAGCGAAAAGCTTGATAACAAAACTTATGTGGGATGCAAGAGATGTAGATGGAGATGCCTTATTTTTTTCTGTAGAAGTGCAGCGTCAAAGCGAGGCGGGGGCTTCTGAAAAAAATGCGGGCAGGCCTTCTTTTTCCCGCTGGCAAAGTTTAGCCGATGACCTTAGAGAGCCTTTCTTTGCTTTGCTGCCCCAAAGCTTTCCTAGTGGCTGGTATCGGTTTCGGGTAACAGCTAACGATGGCTTGGAAAACGAGGAAGCAGAGAATTTTTCTGTACAAGCTGTTTCTAGGCCTTTGCTTTTCGATCATGAGCCGCCTGGCTTTGGCGAGTTTTCTGCCAGCATCGATGCTAAGGAATCTTCTGCTTGCATGCTTAGTTTTGTTTTTGAGGATGAGTATTCGCCGCTGCGCTCTTTATTTTATGATAGCAGGGGAACAGGCTTCAAGCTACTAAGCCCCCTAGATGGGCTTTTCGATTCTAAGCGAGAACAGTTCCAGCTGCTGTCTCCTAACATGTTAGTAATAGAAGGGAAGGCTGATTACTTACTAGATCCTTTGCTTTTACTGGCTGAAGATGAGGCAGGAAATTTAAGGCTACATAGTCTTAGCCAGAAAGCTTTGCTTGCAGCTTGCGGAAGCTAAAACACTTTATTCTTTTTGCTGTTGCTGTGGGGGCTAAGAATTAAAAGTGAAGAACGCGCGCTATGCTGGGTTTTTAATTCTTAGCTTAGCTGCCGCAATCCAGCCTCTTCAGGCCTTGGTTGTGGGTTTACAGCATGAAAATATTGGCTGAAGCCTTGCTTTCATATTTATTAAAACGTTAGAAATGCAAAGATATTGCAAAGATATTGCAAAGGTATTTATATGAACAAATCTAAATTTAAAAGTAAAAATGTAAGAGGTTCTCTGCAATTTAAAAAGAAGCCTACTATAAAAAATAGAGCGGAGAAGAAAAATATCTTAACGCCATCGAAAGCTGTATCGCTTGTGTTTCAATTGAAGAGCGGTCTTAAAGGTGTTCTCAAACATGATAGTAGGGCGGACTTGGCTTCTGTTTATGTACGGATAGCGGCGGGATCGATATTTGAAAAAGAATATGCGGGAAGTGGCATATCTCATTTTTTAGAGCATGGCGTTTTTTTGGGCAGTCGGCTTTTTAAAGAGCGTGAAGGTTTTTCCAAACGTCTTGAAAAATGGGGCGGCGGCGATACAAACGCCTATACCAGCTTCGATTGCACGGCTTATTTTGCTACCGTCTTTAGCTCTAAGATTAAATTGACCTTAGAGGCTTTTTTCGATCTCGTAAAAAAACCCCTGCTTAAAACTAAGGACGTTCATGATGAACAAGGCACTATTGAAAGTGAAATGGACATGTATGAAAATAAAGTGGAATCTTTGTTTCACCAAAACCTGTTCTCTTTTGTCTACCCTAATTTGCCTTACCGCTATCCGGTAATTGGCGATCGCCGTTTATTTAAAGGGCTTCATGCCCGAGACCTAAGGCTGTATCATAAAAAGAGTTATAAGGACGAAAATATAACACTTTCGGTAGTAGGAAAAATTAACTCGAAGCG
>JAUXHF010000072.1 GCA_030621685.1 Spirochaetota bacterium | reverse complement strand
GTTTATTATTGTAGTATTTATATACATTCTTAGTATGAGCATTAAAGCGTATCATGGTTAAGAGAATTAGTTAAGAGAATTAGTTAAGAGAATTAGTTAAGAGAAATGGTTACGAGAATATTAGGCATGCATATGGAATATACATAGTATACTTTAACGCTGTTAATTTTTCCATAGAGATAAGCTTAGACATGCTATCAATGTGGGCTAGAATAAATTTAATGGCTATTCAAACGCAAACGCAAACGCAAACGCAAACGCATCAAACGCAGTGCGTACCACTGTTGCACTGTATGCGGCGATGAAATGGGTACTCCGAAATTACAAGGGAAGCAATTTTATGAAAACAAATCTTTTAGAAAAACTAGACTGGCGTTATGCTGTAAAAAAATTCGATGGCGAAACGCATCTTGAAGAGGGCCTTGTACAAGATCTTCTAAAAGCAGCGAACGGGGCTCCCAGTTCCTTTGGACTACAGCCGTACCGTGTGGTTGTGGTGAGTGATGCGGCTACGAAGGCGAAAATTTTTGCTGATCCCTGCCCGCAGCCGCAGATACCCAGCTCCTCGCATGTTATTATTTTTGCCTGCCGAACAGATATAAACGATGATCTGGTAGATGACTACATGGAACGTGTGGCCAGCATTCGTGGTGTAGCGGCGAGCAGCCTTGAAGGTTTTGGCAGTATGATAAAGGGTTCTCTAAAAGGAATGGGTGATAAAGGTGTTGCTTTATGGGCAGAGAAACAAACCTACATCTCCTTAGGCATGTTGCTTACAGCGGCTGCTCTAGAGGGCGTGGATGCCTGCCCCATGGAGGGCTTTAATAGTGAAAAAATGGATGCCTTGCTAGGGCTTTCGCAGAAAAACCTGCGTTCTTTAGTCTTGTGTACCTTGGGAAAACGTTCTTTGTCGGATGAAATCCAAAACTATAAAAAAGTTCGGCTAGCGCTAAGCGATTTTGCTCAAGCTGTTAAGCTCTAAGCGATTTTGCTCAGGCTGTTAAGCTCTAAGCTTAGTATTTCAAATATTCGAAATACTGAAAAATATTATTATTATTTAAGCCTAAATTTTTGGCAGAAAGCAGCTTGGCTTACCGTGCTTCTCTTGCTTGCCAGCTAGCATATATATCTTCTTTCCATAAACTTTGGATGTAGGCGATGACGGCTAGCTGTTCTTCGTCATTGAGGATGCGAGCAAAAGCTGGCATATTGCCGCCATATTGGTCATTACCTTCACGCACTGTTTTAAGCAAAAGGCTCATAGGGTGATGCCACGTATGTGCCGTGCCGTTTAAAGGCGGCGGGGGAAAGTTGCCGCCAGGCAGGGGCTTACGCCAGTTGGCAGTAATACCTTTTGCCTCGATGCCATGACAGCGAATACAGTTTTGTAAGAATACTTTTTCTCCTAAGATTACGCTTTCCTCTGAGTACCAACGTTTGCTATGGTTTTTGACTCTTGAGCTAGAGTTTTTTTGTTCAAACGCCGCTTTCTCCCCTTGTGTAGAGGAGCTAACCGGCGAAGCATCTTTATTACACGCTAGCAGTAATAAAAATAAAGAAAAAATAAAAATAAAGAATAAGGCTCTTGGAGTGTTCATGAAATGTAAATTTATGTATATTTTTTCTGCTGTATTATATACATGCTAAGGAAATAAATAAAATAGAGAAGCATAACAGAATAGTTCCATCAAGATATTTAAAAAATTTTGGATGAATTTTTCCCAGCTTATTTTTTTGTGTAAACGTTATAAGAATCAAAAACCACGTTCTTCTTTAATTTTTTCGTAGGCGCTATTGATGGCGGCGAGTTTTTTATTGGCTGCAGAAATAAACTCTTCGGGCATGCCTTTAGCAATTAAGGTATCAGGATGTTTTTCTTTGACCAACTGAAAGTATGCTTTTTTAATACTGGCATTGTCAGCGCTTTCATCAACTTGTAGCAGGGCATAGGGCGAGATTTCTTCGGGGCTTTCAACTATGCTGGTGATGCGCCGAAATTCGCCTTGATTGAAGCCGAAAATCCTGGCTATTTCAAAGAGCATAACTCGCTCGGATGAGCTTATCTTCCCATCGGCTTTTGCCACAGCCAGCAGCATCAATAAGAAGTTTTCTAAAACAGCTTTATCGTCACGAAAGAGATCGGCTAGTTGCTCGGCGTAAATCTCGAAGCCATCAGAGCTGCCCTTGGCTTTATTGAAGATGTTTGCGATAAAACCCTCTTCTTCTTTGTTGCTCTTGAAAATTTTTTTTAAGACAGAAATTTCGCTACTACTTACGAGGCCATCGGCTTTTGCCATTTTGGCACAAAGAGCGATAAGGGCAATAGCAAGTGTGACATTTTTTTTGTCTAGTAAAGAAGCCCCTACTCCTGCTACTGGATGTCCTTTTTCTTTATCAAAGTAATTCCCAATGAATGTGCCAGCCAAGGCACCTAAGGGGCCGCCCACCATAAATCCAACAGTGCCGCCTAAAATTTTTCCTAATATTGGCATGCTATATTATCTCACTCTTATCCTATTTATATTTTGTTTATTTTTTGTATATTCTTGATACAGTACATTCTTTTTGTATATTCTTAATACAGATAGTATAGCAAAAAATAACCCTAGTAAACTAAAATTAACATGAAATTCAGAAGGGGTGGTCGCTATAAACATGTTAAAGGCTAATAAAGGCTAAGGTTAATGGCTAGGCGCAGCTGCTAAAAACAAGGCTATTAAGCGAAAAGCGAAAAGTGAAAGGGGGATTGCTAGGCTTTTTGAATAAAATCTTTAAGAAGGTTTCGGTACTGTTTTTGAAAGCTAGTTTTTTTAAATCGTTTAATATTTGAAAAGGCATTTTTCACAAGTGATTTTTGGATTTCCGTAGAACGAAGAACCGTTTCGATGCCGGCGGCTAAAGCCTTCACAGATGAAACATTTACATAATAAGCATCTCTTTCAGTTGTTATTTCGGCAAGCGATGTATTCTTCCCGCAGATAACAGGTATGCCAGCACGCTGAGCCTCTAGAACAGGAAAGCCAAATCCTTCAAACAATGAAGGAAAAACAAAGAGGCTTGCTTGCCGATAAACATCGTTTAACTGGGCTTCATCAATGTTTTCAAGTAGTCGCAATCTGCTTTCTTTGTTGGATTTCTTTGCATTTCTTTGGAACAGTTTTATTAAAGCAGGATTACTGGAGCTAACGCAGTAAAAAAGATATTCTTCTTGTAAATCTTGAGGAAGTTGTTGGTAGGCTTTGGCTAAGCTAAGCAGGTTTTTGCGCTTTACATGACCGCCAACATATAAAATATATTTTTCTTTATTGGCCTGATGCTGTTTTTTCAAAGCTGTGGTTTTCCCAGCTGCTAAGAGCTTGTGAGTGTCAAGCCCGTTATAGAGCGTGATGATTTTTTCTGTAGGAATATAAGGTGCTTTTAAACGTAGGCAATGGCTTGTAAAAGCCGAAACGCTAACAATATGCCATGCCTTTCTGCTGGCTTGAAGCACTTTTTTTATATTCCTTGTTTTGAAGGGATTGAGGTAATATTCGGGGCGGAGAAGCTCTATAAGATCATGGATGATGAGAATGAAGGGATAGGCTGGCTTAACAGGAAGAGCGTTTGCCGGGTAAAAAAACTTTAGCGACCTTTTCGAAAAGCGCTGGGCAACAAGCTCTTCAACTTGCTGCAGCCAAGAAGCTATGCTTTGTTTTCTGCTTTTAGAGACCAGCATGCCTTGAAATCTAGGATAGCGTTTACAAAAGTCATCAGAGGGTTTTTGTAGGATAATAAGAAAATCGGCTAGGCTTAGAAGCTCTTTGGAATTCCAAGCAAGCAAAAGATCTCTTTCAACACGACCAAGTCCGTTTTTTTCTTGAATATGTGCTGCTACAAAAACGAGTAAGGGCTTTTTCATAGCAGGGGGTAGCAATTAATAGATGCAAACGCTAGAACAGATGCAACTAAAAAAATTGGAGAAAATTGTACTAACGAATTTTTTCTCGACTAGATGAATTAAACTTCTGCATGTCCTTATTTGGATGAAACTTTTTTTTTCGGCGTATAAAGCTGTAATGCCAGTTATTGTAAAACTGTCGCGCTAAACTTTTATCGTGAATAAGAACCTCTTGCAAACGTCCTAACTTCTTAATATGCACCGGTTTTTCATGAAGCCTGCCCTCGTAACGGCAATGGGCTTTGAAGAGCTTTATTTGATACTCAAGCCCATGTTTCCTGTATTTATACCAGCGGTACAAAGGGTTTTTCAATTTTTTGTAGAAAATATTATTTCGCAGCACCTCAAAGGCATCAAATTCCCCTTGTTGTAAGAGCGATGGGAGTTTTTCGTAAAAAGCTGCTTCAAAATACTCATCGGCATCTAAAAAAAGAATCCACTCTCCACGGCAACGATCTAAAGCATAGTTTCGCTGATCTGCATAATTATCTTCAAATTGACGATGGTAAATGGAACAATTATATTGCTTGGCAATTTCTAGGGTGTTATCGGAAGAACCAGAGTCGACAACAATGAACTCTTCAACATGATGGCGCATGTTTTTTAGCAAACGCTCAAGATAAAGCTCTTCGTTTAAGGTAATAACCGCTCCAGAAAGTTTCATACACTGCCAATATAATTTAAAGTATTTATTTAGTATTCTAATGAGTATTTTAATATAGAAATGGAATGGAAAGGAAAATATCGAGGCAAGCAAAATTTAACAGGAAAATTGAGTAATTCTCGTTATTTTCATGGAATTTTTTTAAACATTGTTTCTCTTTTTTTATGGAAAAATGTAGAAAAAACATGTTACATTTACAAAAAGTTTTTCATGCACCTGCTTTTTCCTTGTTTTTGTTAATGGAAAGTGAAAAACAGCTTAAAAAAGCTCAAAATCAGCTTATTAAAAACTAACTTAAAACTAACGTAAAACTAACTTATTGCTATTAGAGAGTTAAAGGAATTTGCTCTCTGATAAAAAAGTGAACAAAAAAAAATAAGGGGAAAGATGATGGCAGACTTTGATTTTCGTAAATTGGAAAAAGATGATAAAGAAGTAAGGGTAGCTACGGCGATGGAGCCGGGCGCTACAAACCTTCAAAGCGAAAGTTTGGCTACTTCATATGAGAGAAACACTGAAAAGCTGTTGCAGCGCTTTACCGGGCTAAGAGCTTTCTCTTTAGAATTAGCAGCCCCCTTAAGCGCCGAAGATTGTATGCTTCAAGCGGTTACAGATGTTAGCCCTGTGAAGTGGCATTTAGGGCATAGCACATGGTTCTTCGAGAAGTTTATTTTGGATGATCTTTCTCAAAAATACACTTGTTATAACGATAAACTCTACTATATATTCAATTCGTATTATAAGGGTGCTGGGGAGCATTTGCATCGTTTTCATCGTGGCTTATTATCGCATCCGCCGCTTAAGGACGTGCTTGCCTATCGTGCTGAAATAAATGGTAGAATAAAAAACTTCTTCCTTGCCTTACACAAGGCTAAAAATGATGACTTACTTAATGAAGCCTTAGCAAGGTTAGAGATAGGCTTGCATCATGAAAACCAACACCAAGAACTTATTCTTACAGATATTAAATACAACTTTTTCTGCAACCCCTTGTATCCAAGCTATATGCAGCAGCCGTCCCAAGAAAGTTTGAGATCGCTGGAAAGTAATAGCCTATCTAAAAACAGAGAAGAGCTAGCCTTACGCTATGTTCCCATACAAGGAGGGCTTGAGAAATTTGGCAACGATGGGAAAAGCTTTTCCTATGATAATGAGCGCCCGCTGCATAAGGTTTTTGTTGAAGATTTTAATCTTGCCAACAAAACGGTGACAAATTATGAATATCTGCAGTTTATTGAGGCAGGAGGCTATCAAGACTTCCGTTTATGGCTCTCTGATGGCTGGGATTTTATAAACAAACAAAACCTGAAGCATCCTTTATATTGGTTGCCCAGCGGCAAAGAATGCATGGTTTTCACGCTTGGTGGGCTTAAGCCTTTAAACCTAGCTGAGCCGGTATGCCATGTCAATTTCTTTGAAGCTGATGCTTATGCACGCTGGGCAGGAAAACGCTTGCCTAGTGAATTTGAATGGGAACTAGCTTTTTCTAAGCAAGAGGAACAGGCCTCAGAAGAAGAGCTTCGAGAACAGGCTAATTTTGTTGAACAAAGACTTTTTCATCCCCGCGAAGCTAGGGCTGGGGTTGGGTCTAAAGGTAAAAGTTCAGACAGGCTTTACCAGATGTATGGAAATACTTGGGAATGGACGGTGAGTGCCTATCTCCCTTACCCAGGTTTCCGCATGGAGCCTGGCGTTATTGGTGAGTACAATGGAAAGTTTATGAATGGCCAGCGCGTGTTAAAAGGCGGCTCTGTGGCAACTTCTTCTTCGCATATACGCAGGAGCTATCGTAATTTTTTCGAAGCCTCTAAATCATGGCAATTTTCGGGTATCCGTTTGGCTGAATGATGCTGAAGAAAAGACTGCCTTGGCTTATATAAGACATAGACAAGTAATCAAAAAAATAAAAGCTTTTTTCTGCCTTAGCTTAGCTAGAAGAGAGTGTCTCAATATATAGTTTTATATAGATATCTTGCAGGAGTAGTTTCATGATTATATCAACAGTTGCAGAGACAGAAATTTTTTCTACGAGAACGGCAAGCCCGGCTGAACTACAAGAAAAATATCGAGAGGAGTTTGCTACGGATGTTTTACATGGACTGAGTAAACGCAGGAAGAGTATCCCCTCAAAGTATTTTTATGACAAAAAAGGTAGCGAGTTATTTGCCGACATTACGCAATTACCAGAGTATTATCTTACCGGCTGTGAACATGAGATTTTTCAAAAACAAGGCGAGGTTATCGTAGATCAGTGCAAGCAGTTATCGAGCGATGCCTTAGCTAAAAATACGAAGCGTGCTGGTAGCGAAAAACTAAAATTTATAGATGTAATAGAATTGGGCGCAGGAGATGGTCATAAAACCTTCTTATTGCTTAAGCATTTTTTTAATCTTAAGGGCATTGAAGCAAAATACTTTCCTATTGATATTTCTCGTCAGGCCTTAGAAAGCCTTTCGGAAAAATTCTTAGAAAAATTTTCTGCTTCTCAGGGTGAAGCGGTACTGGGGGACTATTTTCAAGGCTTAGATTTCATTCTCACAAAAATAGAAGAGAACAGAGGCGTAGCTGAAAGCAGTCGTTGTGTGCTTTTCCTTGGTGCTACCATTGGGAATTTTTCTAAGCATGAAAGCGAGGAATTTCTTTTTAAAGTGCGTGGCATGCTCTCAAAAGAAGATACGATGCTTATTGGCTTTGATTTGAAAAAGGATCCGGCTACCTTACTTAGGGCTTACAACGATAGTAAGGGCGTTACTCGGAATTTCAATATTAACCTTCTTCAGCGAATGAATAGCGAGCTACAGGCCACTTTCAAGCTAAACAAATTCGCACATTACCCCACTTTTAATCCGGTTGAGGGTGCTATGGAAAGTTTTTTGCTTAGCCTTGAGAAACAAAAAGTCTATATTAATGCGCTTGAGAAAACCGTTAACTTTCAGGCTTATGAGGCCGTACAAACCGAGGTTTCTTATAAATATACTTTGGATTTTATTGAAGATTTAGCTTATAAAACGGGATTTCAGGTTGTTGAAAATTTTCTTGATAAGCAAAATTTCTATGCTAATAGTTTGTGGAAACCAATAAGCAAAACGCGTATTAGTTTAGCATAGAAGACTCTTGTTTTTGGCCTGTGGCGATATCAAAGTTGCCGAAGCTACTGGCCATGCCGGCAGCCCATTTTGAGCTTTATTGCTGGGGCTTAGCTTAGATAATCGATAATCGGGCTTAGCGAAATAGAACCTGCTGGCGCCGGCATCCCATTTTGAGCTGTTATTGCTGGGGCTTATTGATAACCCGGATGAGCGAAATCGAACCTGCTGGCCGGCATCCCATTTTTAGTTTTATTGCTGGGGTTTAGCTTAGATTATCGATAATCGGGATTAGCGAAATCGAACCTGCAACCAGCATCCCATTTTGAGCGCTGATTTCCATGAGCTGGGATTCCCCCACTGTTTTTTAACATGAGCGCTACATGCATAAGATTCCAAGTCATGAAGGTAGTGTTTCTGTTCGTGAAATCGTTTTCGGGACCTCCCGATCCGGCATCTAAGTAGGAAGGACCAGGGCCAGCCTCTCCCAGCCAGCAGGCATCGGCTTGAGGCGGAATAACGTAGCCTAAATGTTGCATGGAATATAAAACGTTCATGGCACAATGCTTGGCGCCATCTTCATTTCCGGTAACAAGACAGCCACCCACGCCCCCGTAGTAACTGTATTGCCCGCTTTCATTAAGATGACCAGAATTGGCGTAGAGACGCTCAATAACTTGAGTACATACGGATGATTTCTCGCCCAGCCATATGGGTGTCCCAATAACTAAAATGTTTGCATGTTTTACTTTTTTATATAGCTCTGGCCAATCGTCTTTTTCCCAACCATGCTCTTTCATGTCTGGGTATACGCCAAAGGCCAGCGTATGGTCAATAGCACGAATCATATCTACATGAACCTTGTTCTTTTCCATGATAGTCTTGCTAATGTTCATAAGCCCTTCAGTATGAGATAGCTCAGGCGATTTTTTTAAACTGCAATTAATGAATACCGCTTTTAGAGCGGAAAAATCTGAAGTGCTTTCACTACAGAGCTTTTCTTGTTTTTCGTTAAGTTTCAT
>JAUXHF010000157.1 GCA_030621685.1 Spirochaetota bacterium | reverse complement strand
CCCAAGGCACCTAATACCATTTCTCCGCCTTTTGGGGCATCGGGGTTTGCGTATTCAAAGTGTTTGAAGCCAGCCTTATATTTGAAATCGCCGTATATTGATACGGCATGGCTTTTCGCAGCGAAGGCTTGGCTAAACATAGCTATTAGAGTAAGAAGCGTAAGAAGCGTAAAAAGCCTGGAGAATGCTGGCATGTTGCTTTTTGCTGTAGCTAAAGCTAAGGCAAGATGTGGCCTTCTTTGTATTGGGGGCGCTGTTATTTCTTTGGATTCTTGAGATTTCATACTTTGAATTTTAACTTGGTTCATGGTTTTCCTTGTATAGTTTTTATTCTTATTCTAAGATGCACAGTTTATAGGAAGGAGAGTATTTGAAAAACATGCTGGGTAAATATAAGAACTTTTATTTCATGCAGCTTTCTTTCCTCACAGGGTAAGCGAGATGAAGTTTTTAGGGTTAATAGGCGGCCAGCTATTCATTTTGAAAAATATTTGAGCGGTGCAAAAAACATCGCGTTCGCAGTAATCAACAATTTTTTTCAAATCTTTTTTTTCATGGTATAAAGAGTGTATCATACTACCATCCACAAGCTCTACTTCTTGATCACCCCAAAGGCTTTTTTCTTGTTTAGGCGAGGTTACTCCTAAGACATGGGCTAAGAGTTCTAAGGATGTAAAATTCTTGTAGTCGCCAAATTTCCAGAGTTGCATGGTATCAAGATGCTTGTTTTCCCAAGGCTTTTTTCCTTGTATTTCCAGCAAAGGTTTGGGCAAGGCTAAGTTATTCGCCAAAATCCGCCTAGCTAGAAAAGGATAATCAAATTCCTTTCCGTTATGAGCGCAGAAACGCAGAGGATTCACTTTATAATCTGCTAAGAAAGTACAGAATTTTTGTAAAAGGCTTTGCTCGTCATGGCCATAAAAAGACTTACAATAAAAAAAAAGCTCCCGAGTCTCGTTTTTTTGCCCTGAATCGCTATGCTCTTCAAGCGAGTAAGGCTCTTCTGGTTGATGGTTTGAATTTTGATATACATCTGCTTGAGATGAATTTCCTGCTTGCTGTGAATTTTCTGAAAACTGTTTTTTTTTGGGCTTGAAAATTCCGATACTGATGCAGATTACCTTCGAGAACTCGGCAAAAATTCCTGCCTGTAAGGGATATTTTTCATGCGGACTTTTCTGGCTATCTTTTAGGAGGTTTTTGCTTTTTTTATCCCAAAGCACCTGTTCATGCTGCTCTAAATCATCAAAGCTGGCAGCCTTTGAGGCTGTTTCAATGTCAATATAGACAATGTTTTTGCGGAAATCTTTATCCAAGACCATTTTTCATCGTACTCGTTATTTTTATTTTTTTTATGTTTAGTTTCCATGATATTTTACTTGCTATCTTGTAAAATAAAAACTGTTTATACAAGTTTTTTCTATAAAACTACAGAAGTTAGATAATTTTATATCTTTTAAGCAACAATATAAGTTTTATCTCTTGACAAATCGCCTCTAAAATTATATAATTTCTTAAGATATTTTTGTAGAATACATAAAAGAAAAGAAAGATAAGATAACACTGTGAAGCCGAGTTACCATCCAAGTAAGTTAAAAAGAGCCCGACGTTTTGGGTTTAGGAAGCGAATGCAAACCAAGAGTGGGCGTTTAATTCTTTGTGCCCGTCGTAGAAAGGGGCGCATGAAACTTACATCAGCAGATGAGTAAAAGCCGTTTATTGAAAAGCGAGTACAAGCAACTATTTTTACATAAGAACAAGGTTTTTGCGAATTATTTTGTTTTTTATTATAAAAGGGGCTATTCTCGAAAGATTATAAAAACTTCGGTGAGCAAAAAAGTTGGAAAAGCTTGTGAAAGAAATTTTTTTAAGCGGAGGTTGCGAAATGCCTTACATGGAGTTTCGTTACCTCAAGATATTTTTATTTTAGGTATTGTGCTAAAAAAGCACAGTATGGATTTCAAAGATGAAAAAGCATTCCTTCATAAAAAGTTTAAATTATTTACCTACCCAAATAACGTTGCTATGCATACAGTTTTATAAAGTGGCGGTATCACCTCTGCTCTTACCGAGCTGTCGCCATATGCCAAGTTGCTCTGAGTATGCTCTGCTAGCCTATAAAAAATGGGGCTTTTGGAAAGGTAGTTTTTTAACGTGTAAACGACTCATGCGTTGCAACCCATTTGTAGCGCCTTCTGTAGATGAAGTTCCCTAAAGGGAAAGCTATTTAGGGAAGGGCTGTTTAAGGAAGGGCTGTTTAAGTTTGCAGGCTTAGTTTTGTTATTTTTATAGAACGCAAAGCTTGCTTCTTGCTTCTTGGTTGTTTTAGTAGGTTTCTAATAACAGCCTGTTTTTTTTGTTCTCTGCAAACATATAAAATTTTTGTTACATAGGCTAGGTCTATGTTGTGTAAAAGAGTTTGCAGAAGAGATAAAATTGTCATCTAATAAAACACAGGGTCGTTTTGAAAAATTCCGTTACCCCTTAGCTATTATACTTTCCACGGTAGTGCTTATCGTTTGGTACACATGGGTTTCTCCGCCGCCGAATCCTAGTTCTCCAGAGCCCACTCGTATTGTTGAGCAAGAAGATCCTTCAAGCTCTCAAGAGCTAGTATTGCAAGAAGAAACGCTTAACGTTAAGCCTGCGCAGCAAGATGAAAGTCTTGCTGCAGAAACTCAAACTGAAAAGCTGCCTGTGCCTGTTGCTGTTGCCGAGAGTAAAGAGGCAGAAGCGAAGAAGAGTAGCTCTGTGCCAAAAGATACTAGAGAACAGCTAGTGGTCTTGAAAAATGATGTACTCTCGCTGACCATTTCATCGAAAGATGCCATTGTGCAAGAGGCTATTGTCTTAAATAGGACGAACGAGAATGGTCCTATAAAGTCATCTTTAAACCTAGAGCAAGAATCGCTTTCCGGCTATGGAACGGGGAAGATATTTTTTAAAGAAATTACGAGCTTAGATGAAACGCTGGACATGCGGTTTTTTGAAATTACGGAACAAAGCAGCCATTCGGTATCCATGCGCTATGTCTTTCAGGGTCGGCAAGGAAAAGTGTTTTTAATTAAACAATACATCTTAGGTCAGCTATACGATCTTCAGCTAAAAATATCCTTTGTAAATGAAGCCGGCGAGGCGCTATCTATTCCCTATTATATACTAAACGGATCTAATATTGGAATTAGCCAAGAGAACAAAGGTGGCTTTGACATTAAACGACTTTCTTATAACACTGAAGATGATAATGAAACAGTGCTTGGCTCTATATTTTTTTCAAGCGATGAAGTCTACGATGAAACAACTGAAAAAAATGATTGGATAGCCGTTGATAATAGATTTTATGGCCGTATTTTAGCCGGAGTAAAAGCGGATATTCAAAAAACCATATTTTTGAAAAAAGCATATATCAATAAATTCGGAACTGAAGATTTCTACTTCAGTGCTGCTTACTTTGTGAAAGGTGCTAAAGATGTTTTCAACATTTTTTATTTGCCGAAGAACCGAGATATCCTCAATGGCTATTTTGATAGAGATAAGCAATATTATTTTAATATCCTGCATCAATTTCGCATTATGCGTGTTCTTTCATCCTTGATGTATAGTCTTATTGAGTACATCAACGGGATTACTCGGAACTATGGAATTTCAATTCTTATTTTAACTGTTCTTATTAAGTTGGTGACTTTTCCGCTGACGCTGAAAGGCATGAAATCCATGCATAAGATGCAGTTACTATCGCCAAAAATGCAGGGAATACGTGAAAAGTATAAAAGCTCCCCGCAGCGATTAAATACTGAGATGATGGGTTTATATAAAAAAGAAGGGGTTTCACCTTTGGGCGGTTGTCTGCCGTTATTTATACCGCTGCCTTTTTTTATTGCGCTTTACTCTTTATTCCAGAACATGGTGGAGCTGCGTGAAATTCCATTTATGTGGATAACCGATTTAACCTTGCCAGATACAGTGTATGTGCTAAGCTATTCAATTCCTTTTTTGGGCGATCAGCTAAATTTGCTTCCGGTAATAATGACTATTACTGCGTTTATGCAGGCGCTGATGCCCGGCACATCGCCGGCGCCGGCTGGGGGAATGAATTCGGCACAAGCAAAACAAATGAAGTTTATGAAATATTTCTTTCCGATAATGTTTTTCTTTATCTGTTGGCGCTTGCCTAGTGCCTTAGTTTTTTTCTGGACGATTCAAAATATTTTTTCATTTTTTCAGAATCTTATGGTTAGGAAAATGTTACAAGTAAAAAAAACATAAGGGGTGTTCTATCATGTTATATGTAGATTACGAAGATGACACAAAAGATGCGGCTGTTAAAAAAGCCCTTCGAGACCTTAACCTTAGTCTTGAAGAAATTAACTACGAAGTTTTAAGCGAGGGTAAACGCGGCCTTTTTGGTATAGGCAAAAAAGAGCTTGCACGAATTCGCGTGTATTACAAGGAAGAAGATGAGATCAAAAAAGTTCTTACGAGGGTAAAGAAAATTATTTCTAAACTGGATGAGAGCAGTACGGTAACGGTAGAGAAAAAAGATGGCACACGTTATGATGTTAACGTTGAAAGCGAGAACTCAGCACATCTTATTGGTAAACGTGGTCGGGGGCTTGCTGCCATTCAAGATATCGTCAATTGTATTTTACAGAAATACGAGAATAATTATAAAATTATTGTTGATATTGGGAACTACAACTCTAAACGAGACTCTCAGCTTATTAAATGGGCTATAGCGCAAGCAAAAATTGTGTTATCGAATAAGCGTTCCTTAGTGATGAAATCTCTGAATGCTTATGAGCGAAGACTTATTCATTTAGAATTGCAAAAATATTCAGAACTTACTACCGAATCGAAAGGCGAGGGCAAAGTAAAGAATATTAAGATTCGCTATGTGGGCAGCCATGTAACCAGCTAGAAGAATTATTTTTTTGCTGAAGCAGCGTGCTTACTCAAGCTTAGGCTTACTCAAGCGTAGGTTTCGCTTAGATTGAAGCAGGGCTATTCTTAGCTTTGCGGCAAGGTTCTTCTTGGGGCTGGGCTTTTATAGGTTTCGTTTTTGAACGGATTGATATCAAGGTTATCTAAGTCTATAATCCAGCTTGCTACGCCGCGGGCGACAGC
>JAUXHF010000015.1 GCA_030621685.1 Spirochaetota bacterium | reverse complement strand
GCATAAAGGTCTTAGGTTTTGTCCATCGAAAATGAAAAACTACGATGAACGATAAGCGTATACATGGGTTTTTGTTGATGTTTGTAAGTATTTCTGCTTTTTTCTTTTTGGAGTTTTCTATCAGAGCCGCCGATGTGGGCAAGAAGCCTTGCTTCGTACGAGCATAAAGGTCTTAGGTTTTGTCCATCGAAAATGAAAAACTACGATGAACGATAAGCGTATGCATATTAAAAAGAACGCATAAGAATAAAGGTTGTTTTGTTTTTTTGAACCTCTATAGTTTCGGGTAGCTTGGAAAGGTAGCTAATTTTGGTATTGGTGATATTGCTTTGTAGCGTATAAGAACCTGCCGGCAGGCGAATGCGTAACATATCTAGGCGATCGTAATTTAAGCTCCAAGAACGAAGATCTGGTCGGATGCTATTGGCTACAGCAGCACTGCCAATGAGTGAGATGAAAAGGCCGGCTATACTGCCGTAAAAACTATTATCAGAATCTCCGCTTTGGCTTATAGCATAATCGCTGCCGTAAGCAAGAGCAAGAACGCCTAGCATTTTTAGAAGGATAGAAGTTGTATTTTTGGCGACTAATTTTGGGTAAGCATCGTTGTAGTTTTTAAGCACGGTTTCGGTATAGCTATCAAAAGGACGTAAGGTTAAGGGTTGCTGGTTTAGCATGAAGCTTGGAGTCATGAGGGCTGCGTGGCGATCGCGTGTTTTATATTCTGGAATAGGGTTTTCTGCTTTAAGCACTAATGGGATAAGAGCTGCCGTTGAAATGAAACGTATATCGTTAGATCGCAGCGTTGTAGGAGCTATAATATGTAGCTGTGTATCGAATTCCTTGTCGTTAGCAATTTTACCCCGAGACACTTTAAACGGAGCAAGCCCGCTAAGGTTCAGTAGCACGATAGATCCGAATTGCTGGAAATCTTTTTTCCATGTTAACGGCTTATCGCCGTTAGCTGAGGCTAGGTTTAGCGATGGTAGCTGCTCACGAAACTCTGCGTAGCGCTTTACCTCATCAAAATCTGATGTTTTATGAGAAAGGTAAAACAGTTCGCCTTTAGCGATGTTAGCATAGTTAGCATCTTGCAAAAGATTGTTATATTCTACGCGGGCTTCTGAGAAACTGCCTAAATCCTCTGCTACTATGGCATGCAGGTAGCGGGCAGCGGCATTTCCTCGGTAGCTTTCTTTGAAATCGCGGATATCGCTTAGTTCATCGCTCATGCGTTTGAAAGTTTGCAGGGCTAGCTGCTTTTTTTCCAACTGCACTTGGCTTAAGCCAAGGTATAAATAAATAAGCACCCGTTCAAAATCCTCACCGATGAACAGTTTTTTCCTATCGTTGACTAAAAAAGCAAGCACTTCTTTAGTTCTTTTGCCTGTTTGGGCATCAGAAAACTCTAAAGCTTCGGCGAAAATTTTTGCACTTTGCTCCCAATCTCCCAGCGTGTAGAGTATACTTCCGCGCTCTAATAAGTGGAGTAGGTAATCCTTATTTTTCACCTTATCTTTTGTGGCTAATAACAGCTCATAGGCTTTGGCGAATTCTTCTTTCACAAAGTATTTTTCAACCGCCTCACTGGGAGGGTAGCGGTTATACGAACGATAACAATTGCTAAGAGATAGGCTTATTGCTAACAGCAAAAAAAAAACAAGCAGATATTTTTTCAATAGAACCATCTCTTTGTAAGGTGAATACTTAAAGTGCTAGGGCGATTTTCCTTTTTCTTTTAGCAAAAACAAAAGGAGTTTCAGTAGTAGTTTATTTTATTAATAAACTTTTTTCGAAATATTCGGAATATCAGCTAAGAATATTTTGATAATAGTATAATGAATGTATTAAACCAAGCATTTGTTTTTGTTTTTTTTGTGAATAAGCCGTAATGGTTGTATAAGAATAAGTATAAAAATCATCCTTTGCTCTTTATTGTTATTTGTCACTCTTTATGAGTATTCATCGTTCTTTAGTCGTGCATGCTTTGTTTATTCATGAACGTTCTCTTAATTAAGAGTGCTATAAAATACTTGTAAGGCAAGAAATTTGTAAAGATTAAATTCAGTTAGCAAGGTCCTGTGTTGCAGGCAAAGCCAAAGCAAGAAGTTTATATATTTCAAGTATAAAATGAATTAAGTTCACTGTGCTTATTCTTTCGCGAAAAAAAAATCAGAGTATTGTTGTTGATGACAACATTGAGATTACTGTTGTAGAAATTGAGAAAGATCAAGTTAAATTGGGAATAAAGGCCCCTTCAGCGGTGAATATTCACCGCTTAGAGGTTTATGAGAAGATTAAACAAGAAATGCAGGAAGCGGCTAAAAGCGATTTGCAGAAATTCCTAAAAAAAAATGATAAGAATACTCCTGCGTAAGTACACGTACACTTTTTTATTACGAGTATTGCTTTTTGTTTTGGTTTTGTTGCTGATAAGCCCCAGCTATTCTGCCAGTAGCAGTAGCAGTGGCCAATATTTTTTAGCGGGCATCTCTTCGGCTAGCCAGCAGAAATTTCAAAAAGAGAGTTTTTCGCTAGGTCCATTGAATATAGAGGTCTATCTTGACAAAAGTAAGATAGAGGTGGGCGAGAGTTTTTTTTACGTTGTTGATATAGAAAGCAAGCTTATTCGCGCGGCTGTTGAAGTTGAATTTGCGGAAAAACCCTTCGACAATTTTGTCTTGCTGAATGAGAAAGTGAAAACGCAGAATACTCAAAACGAAGAAAGTACGCAAAATACAAAGCATAGCTTTGAGCTGACTAGCTCAAAGCTAAGAAATGTTCGTGTAGATGAGTGGACTATTTATATTTTACAGAATGACCTTGTCTATGAAGTTACTTTTAGTGAGAAGTCTATTTGGGTAACTGAGCCTGCATTGTTAGCTGGGCAGAAAATGAAAATAATTTTTCTTATCATGGGATTTACCCTTGCAGGCATATTCTTACTTGGCTTTGTTTTCATTCAAAGAAAAAAGCAGCAACGCAGAATAGATTTGGAAATATCTGTTTTCATGAAAAACATTTATAAGGCCTATAAACAAGAAAACCTACATGCCCTGCGATATCAATCTGACAAAAGAGTGTATTTGAAAAACCTTAAGAGATTCATAGAAAAAGCCCATAGAAAGCATAGTAAGGAGCTTTCTTGTAAGGCGCAACAAGTTTTATTGGAAAATAAAGATGCCCTTAAGCAGCTATCCATCTTACACAAAAAAAAGAGAAGTTTTAAAAAATTTGTTGATGCGGATCTGCGAGAATGGATTGATCGCGTTGAGTTACTCTACCAACTGAAAGTGCGCTAGGCTGGCTGGCTAATAAGCCAGTCACAGCTATGTCATGGTTAGGTTTTGTAATAAACTAGCTAGAAAATAAAACTAAGCAAGATGAAACATTCAAAAATAGTAAGAAAAAAAACGTAAGAGAATATCTTAGGAAGAGAGGAAAAATGAGATTTTTAGAGAAAATAATTGAAAGGTCTTTGGGTGAATTCTCAAGGAAACAGCATGAACTCAGTATGAGCTACGTGTATAAAAAATTCCATACAGAAAGATTTTTGAGGCAAGCTACTGAAAACAATGCAATCTTTTTTAATGATTACGAGAGATATTTTGAAAATAATTTAGATATTTTCAAAAACTATGTTCAAGAACATTCCATAGATGTTCAAAAATGTGTCTTTTTAGAATTTGGTGTTTATAAAGGTTATTCTATTAACTTTATGAGTTCACGATGTCAAAATTTTCAATTTTACGGGTTTGATAGTTTTGCCGGATTCTTGAACGTTTCGAAAACTAGCACATGGTTTGGTTTTCAAAAAAGATTTAAAAACCAAGAAATTCCAGAGGTTAATAAAAACGTTACCTTAATAAAAGGCTTTATTGAAAATACTCTTAAAGAATTTAATGATAGGCACAGAACAGAAAACACTGAACTTTTTTTTATACATCTAGATGCAGATGTTTATGAGCCAACAAAAATTATATTAGACTGGGTTGCGAAACAACATAAAAATAAAAAATTTTTTTTAATGTTTGATGAACTAATTAATTACGATGAATTCCTCTTACACGAATACCGAGCTTTCCTTGAAAGCATTATAAGCAATGGTATAAACTATAAAATAGTAAGTTTATGTAATCGGAAAGAAAACAATCGCTTTGGTGCATTCGGCAAGGTTTTCATAGAGCTGATTACTTAAATTACGTAGTTATTGAGTTTAAGATGTTTCCTTTTTGAAAGTCTCTGTACAAACTGCAGGTGAGCTGAAAAAAATTGATTTACAGAGTAGCTTGTTATAACGCCGCAATAAATTTAGGTTATTAATGGGGCTTGAAAGGCAAAGAAATTTCATTGGAAGACTTATCTTTGGCAAAAACCGCCATGCTTAACGAAAAATTGTGATATAGTATAGAAATGCAGACGTTATTCACGAAAAATATTTTTTTTAACATATAAAGAATGTAAGAGCTTAAAAAATACAAAATTTTATAAAGTTTTTAAGATATGAAACGTATCCTGTTCAGTTTTCTAAGTATAATTTTTATTTTTCATGTAGCCGAAGCGAAACAAAGTCTGCTGGGAAATTCGAGAAATGTTTTTGCTTTTTCCGAGCAGCAGCTTTCAGCGAGACAGCTTTGTTCCTATTGTTTTCTAGATGGAGTTTTCGTAGCTGGGGCAGCACCAGAGTTTTCTACTTGGTTGTTGGCACAAAACAATGTTGAGACTGCCTTAGAAGAACAAAGCCTATCAGAGCCTGCTTTGGAAGGTGGCTTGCCCGCTAGCGATGATCTAAAGGAAGCTGGCACAGCTGGGACAGCTAACGGGCGGATAGAACCCGGCATCCCAGGCACGGTTGCAGAGCCGATAAACGAGCATGCCGAGCTGCAGAGCTTTGACTTTGACCCAGAGAGAGATACTCCCTTAAAGCGTTACTACGGAGTTACCGATGAAAACATCTTCTGGCGTAGCGAAGCTATCTTTTTTATTGCTATACCATTTTCATATTTATGGACATCTCTCTTAAAATTATTTACACGCTATTTTGCTACCTTGGGGGCCTACTTCGATGGGGCTAGATCTCCAGAATTAGATAGCTTGAATTTCCTGTACTCTCACGATAGATACCCACGAGAATTGGCAGACCCTTTTTATATTTTTACTTGGGTAAATACGATAGTTTGGCCCATAATGGTGGCTTTAAATGATGTCATTCAGCGTAGCTCGGTGCCAGAGAAATGGGAACGTGTTAAAACAAAAATGCGTGCCGATAGATTCTACGACGACCTTCTCTACAACAATTATTAACCCTGCGAGTATAATTCCCATAACTTTCTGTTATGCAAGCAAGCTGCTTGAAGCAAGGCAAGTAAGGTTTTTTTGATTAAACATCTTGTTACACGTAGCTGGATTTACTTGAAAAACGAATAAAGTTTGAAACATTCTCTGCCGCTGGTGTTAGACAAGAGTGCTATTCTCTTTGAGAACGATTTTTTTTTAGTTATTAATAAACCAAGCGGCACGCTTAGCCATCTTAATCATGAGGGTCATAAAGGTGATTCAGTAGCGGATTTCATCCGTCCTTATATAAATTTTGCCAAAGATGATCTTCGTGCTGGCATTGTTCATCGGTTGGATAAAGATACAAGTGGAGTATTGCTTTGTGCGAAAACGCCGTTGGCATTGCATCGTTTTCAAGAACTCTTCAAAAGCAGAAACGTGGAAAAAACGTATGAGGCCTTGGTATATGGACGTTTGTACGAGGGAGAAGGAGAAATGCTTACGGGACTCACTCGGGATACTAAAAACAGGAATAAGCAACGAATTGAACCTTTAACGACAGAAGATTTGCCTTATTTCTATCAGCGCAAACTTTCTGCGTTCCCTGTGCCAAGTAAATTAGATGAAGAAAATAGCGAACTTTTCCCGAAAGGAGGGCCAGATGAAACGCAGGTTTTGACAGGCATCAAAGCACGCAAGGCTCTTACCTATTATAAGGTATTGCAGTATTTTAGCCAGACAACCTTAGTGCAGCTACGGCCTGTTACGGGAAGAACACATCAACTACGTGTACAGTTACAGCATTTGGGATTTCCTGTTGTAGGTGATAAGCTTTATGCCGGAAAGTTCAAAGATAAAAAGTTTGTTTTTATAGAAGAAGATTGGGGGAATATCCCTTTGTTTTTACTGGCTAAAAAACTTGAATTTGTAGATCCTTTTTCTGGTGAAAATTGTGTTTTTGAAGTTCCGCGCCCCTCTTTTTTTGCCAAGGCTCTGGCCATTTTGGATAAGGAATAAAAAACATTTTCTAGCTAAATTTCAGTTTCGTTAGTATGCTTTGCTTGTTAGTTTATGTATTAATTTAAATTAATATTTGATAGCCGCATATAACTTCTTGCTGTAATTTTTTCTATTCTTATTGTAAATACTGAAAAATAGAGTATACTTTATTAGAAATTTTTAATTAATAAGGAAGATGGATGGTGATATATTCAAAGTAATATATTTCTTTGTCCCGCCTATGTTTTTATTTTTTAGCAGATAAATTTAAAGGTTGCTTTCCTTATTCTTAATAGTTGAGGTAGATTGAAGATCAAGCTTTCTATCAGTTTTGTCTTTGAAAGAAACAGCACGGAAGAGGGTTTTTGTGCTACTAGGAACAAGAAATATGCATGAAAACGTTTATTGATACTGGCACAAAGCTCTATGGTGTTATTGGGTCTCCGGTGAAACATTCAAAATCACCCATGATATTTAATAAACTGTTTCAAAAATTAGGACATAACGCCGTATATCTCGCCTTTGATGACGCTGATGTAGCCAAACTTTTTTCGGGTATAAAAGCGCTTGGGCTAGAGGGAGTATCGGTCACCATCCCGCATAAATCGGCAGCCTTAGCCTATATCGATGAACTTGATGAATCTGCGAAAGTTTTGCAAGCCATCAACACCGTACAGCAAAAAAATGGAAAACTCTATGGCTATAACTTCGATGGCCTTGCCTGTATTCAAGCCCTTCTTCAAAAACTTCCAGAGTTAAAAAAAGAAGCAAAATTTCTCATCTTAGGTTCTGGTGGAAGTGCGCATGGCATTGCTTTAACCTTGGCTTCTTATAAAAAGCTAGAAAAAAAGTTTGCCTTTTGTGGAAGCATCGATATTGCTGTAAGGAACGTAGCCAAAGCAAAAAACCTTTCAGCTAGCTTGCGGGCCCTTGGCATAAACTCGCATGTCTTTAGTTTTGCAGCCTTAAACGACATACCCCTTTTTTACGATGTTGTTATGAATACGACACCCGTAGGCATGCTGCATTTAGGAAGAGATCTTTCTACAGAAGCTAAAAGAAGCGATGATAAACCTCTTCAAAACGGCCTAGAACAAAGCCCAAGCCCAAGCTCAAGCCCTTTCCCCTTAAAGCTACTGGTGAAACTACAAGAGCAGAAAAAGGATGCTTTAGTGTATGATATTATTTACACACCCTTACAAACAAAACTGCTAAAGGAAGCTGGGGCTGTTGGTCTTAACACGTTAGGAGGCTTAGATATGTTTTTGATACAAGCAGCTAAGCAATTTTATTTGTGGACAGGTGAAAGGATGACTTTAGAAGCTATGCGAAGACTATGGCAGGAATTTCCTTCTGAGCAGCTTGTTTCGTGAAAACCGAAGAATTAACAAAAACAGCATGAGTTTTCCAATAGGTATTTTTGATTCTGGGGTAGGAGGACTTTCAGTGGCTCGGGTGCTTTTCGATTCTTTTGATAACGAAATTATTTATTTTGCGGACTCTGTGCATCTTCCATATGGGAACAAGAGTGAAAAAAATATTCTGCGCTACAGTTTAGGAAACACGAGGTTCTTAAAAGAAAAAGGCGCTAAGTTGGTGGTTGTGGCATGTAACACATCAGCGGCTATTGCCTTAGATTCGATAAGAAAAAATTTTCCTGATAGGCATGTATTAGGCGTAGTAGAGCCAGGAGCAGCTAAGGCCATTGCCCAGAGTGTCAATAAGAAAATTGGCGTTATTGGCACCGTGCGGACAATTGAGAGCAGGATTTATGTGAACGAGCTGAAGAGATTGAATTCTGATGTCAAGGTTTTTCAAAAAGCATGTCCTTTGCTTGTGCCGCTTATTGAAGAGGGCTTTGAGAACGAAGAAATTATAGATTCTATTATTAATGAATATCTGAAAAATTTTGTACACTCTATAGATACCTTACTTTTAGGTTGCACACATTATCCTTTGCTAACAAGGCGAATAGCCAAGCTTTATAGTTGGCTGAAAATTATTGACTCGGCTGAAGTTATGGCTTCGGGAGTAAGTAAATTTGCCGAAAGCCAAAGTTTTTCGGCGCATCTTAAATTTACTGAATCGAGGAAAAAACGGCTTGGCCAAATAAAAATTTATACCAATGATGTCAATGAAGTTTTTGAACGATTATGTAAGCACTTTTTCCCGGGTATTCGTTTTAATCTCGTTTAAAGAGTATGTGGGCGCATCTTAAATTCATGTTTAAAATAGTAGAAGCTGGCATAGCGCGATTTTGAGAAAGATATTGAGCTTTAAACAGTTCTTTATATTAGAAAATTTTGTAATAATAAATGATATAATATTGAAGTTTTTATTGCTTGAGAAAGAATAAGATATTGAAGGGAAAAGCATAATTTGGGTTTTTTTAATGGATGTAAATAGAAAAGTAGCTAGAAGCTGTACTACGATAGGCTCTATTTTGTTTAAGATGGCTGTAAGCATGGTTTTTTTAATAATCTTTGCTTTTCCGCAGACAAAAGAGATTTCGAGTGATCTGGCGGAGCCGGTAGAGGAAATTTACTATTATGTTAATACTAGTATTATCACGAAGCTGGATTTTGAAGAAGCGTATCAGAGTGCTTTAAAAGACCCTAGCCTTGAAGGAGAGGAGTTTCAAGCTAAAGACTTTTCAAATAAAGTTATTTCAAACATGATTACTGAAAAAGTTATAGAATTTGAGGCGAGCTTGCGTGGGGTGCGGATTACTCCTGCTGAAGTCAATAATGAAATTAAAGCGCTTGCTAGAAAAAATAATATTCCATCAGTTAAAGATTTCTTTCTGGTGCTTGCGGGGCAGGGAATAAGCGAAGCGCAGTTTCGCTCCCAAATTGAACGTTCTCTCTTGCTAAGAAATTTTGCTAAACAGTTTTTAGAGCCCAATCCAATTTCTACTGAGGAAGTACAGCTGTATTATGATGAAAATAAAGAGAAAGAATTTCGGATAGAAGAACCAGTGTTTCGCTTAGCCACGGTGCTAGTAAAGAATATAGCAAGCAAGCGTATTTCAAAAAGAATTGAGCAACAAAAAAATTTAGAGCTTGTTCAAGCGAGAGTTGCTAAGGGAGAACTCTCGTTCATTGAGGCCGTACGCCAGTACAGCGAAGACGAGGCATCAAGAAGTCTAAATGGCAATATAGGCTGGCTTTCAGCTAGCGATATCCCCTTAGTGCCGTCAAAGTTAGAAGAATTTTCTCGTTTGAATGCCGGCGATCTTTCTAAGGTCTATTATTCAGAGCAGGGTATTTTTTTCTATCTCATTCGCGAGAAAATTGAAAGCGGTTATATTCCCTATAGTCTGGCAGTGCAACAAATTCGAAATAGACTCTTTCAAGAAAGACAAAAAGATTCTTTCGATAGCACCGTGAAAGGGCTGCTTCGCCGTGCCTATATAAAACCGAATACTTCGCGTTTCAATCTTGAATTCTAAAGAGCCGCCTTTCTTGTTTCTGCATCAGTTCGTTTCGAATAACTACAGCGCCAGCCTCCAGCTTTCTTATTTTTAAACTATAAGTTCCATGAAAAACATGAGCGCAGAAGAGCGAACTATATTTGCTAATAAAAAAATACGTAATTTTTCAATTATTGCCCACATTGATCATGGGAAATCTACGCTCTCTGATAGACTCATAGAATTTACACAAGCAGCGCCGAAGCGGAACATGCAAGAGCAAATGTTAGATAGCCTTGATATAGAAAAAGAACGTGGTATTACAGTAAAGAGTGCGGCTATTTCATTAATCTATAGGTCCAAGAAAAAAACTAACGGCGAGCATCTCTTGAACCTGATAGATACGCCCGGGCATGTGGATTTCAACTTCGAAGTAAAACGCTCGCTGGGATCATGTGAGGGAGCCCTCTTAGTAGTAGATGCTAGCCAGGGCATTCAAGCTCAAACGCTTTCTAATTTTTATTTGGCCCTTGAAAGTAACTTACATATCATTCCTGTCATCAATAAAATAGACCTGCCGCATGCCGATGTTGAACAAACTAAGCGACAGCTTTTTGAAGAATTCTCTTTTCAAGAAGAAGAAATTATCTGTGTTTCTGCGAAAAGTGGCAAGAACATTGAAGAGCTGTTAGAAAGGATAGTTGAAAAAATACCCGCGCCAGCAGACCTGGGCGGCGATCCGCTACAAGCCTTAGTCTTCGATTCTTTTTATGACACTTTCCGTGGCGTGATAATTTGTGTGCGTCTTTTTTCTGGAATCCTTAAGCCCGGAGATAAAACAAAGTTTTTTGCCACTGGAAAAACCTATGTTGTCGAAGAATTAGGTTGGCTTGGCGTACAAAGAAAAAAACGTGAGCAACTGAAAGCCGGAGAAGTGGGCTATGTTATCCTCTCGATAAAATCTACCACAGAACTAAAGATGGGCGATACGCTAACACACCAGCAGCACCCATGTGCTAGCGCGCTTCAGGGACTCTCCGAGGTGAAAGCGATGATTTTTGCCGGAGTGTTTCCCACCGAAAGCGATAAGGCTGCTGAGTTTAAAGTGAAGCTTGAAAAATTGGCATTAAACGATGCTTCGTTAAGCTATGAAGTAGACAATTCTGCCATGTTAGGCTTAGGCTTTCGTTGCGGTTTTTTAGGATTGCTGCATTTAGAAATTACCCAAGAACGGCTAAGCAAAGAATTTTCTGTAGAAACTATTATTACAGCACCCTCGGTTACCTATAGGTTTTATTTGAAAAACTCGAAAATGCAAAGCATTAACGATCCTGAAAAATTTCCTGACCCGTCTTTAGTGGAACGTATTGAAGAGCCTTATATTAAAGTTTTAATTATTAGCCCTACTACATATTTGGGATCGGTTATGGAGCTTGTGCAAATGCGGCGCGGAGAGCATGGCAGCTTAAACTATCAGAAAAGAAGCCGCGTTGAAGCAGAGTTTTTTGTTCCGCTCAGCGAGTTTATTTTTGATTTCTATGATAAATTAAAATCTTTGACTAGAGGCTACGCTTCCTTAGATTATGATTTCTACGACTATCGACCTGCCGAGGTAGTGAAGGTTGATATTTTGGTTAACAAAGAAAGAGTGGACGCGCTTTCTTTTATGGTGCATCATGAAAAAGCAAGGCAAAGATCCGTGAAAATCTTGAAGAAACTTAGAGATGAAATTCCTAAACACATGTTTCTAATACCGCTTCAAGCAGCCATCGGAGCGAAAGTTATCGCTAGAGAGACAATATCAGCACTACGTAAAGATGTTACCAGTAAATGCTATGGCGGAGATATTACGCGTAAGCGTAAACTCTTAGAAAAACAAAAAGAGGGAAAAAAAAGAATGAAATCTGTTGGAAGTGTGGATATTCCGCAGAAAGCTTTCTTAAGTATATTGAAAAGTTAATGTTATCTCTTTGCTTTTCAAAATACTCTAAAATATTCTTCTCTTTTTATATATACTCTTTCTATGCAATAAAATGGCTAGTCCATAAAGAGCTAAGAGCTAAGAGTTAGGAGTTAAGAGCTATTCGTACATGCTTTTACATGTTAGAAATATGAGGCTTTGTTGCCTCTAGTAAAACCTTGCCATCGGTCATGCAAACTATTTTGAAGATTGTTCCGTATATACTTTTTTATATACTCTTAAGTACGCCGGCCTATGCCCTCTGGAAAGGGAAGCTGCCACCAGTTAGCGAGGATCTGTGGATTTACGCTGATGACAGCGGCGAACGAAACGTAGCCTTTATCGAATTTGAAAACCTCTCTGATGCGGATAATTATGAATCTTTCGATTCGTTTCGCTTGTCTTTCCCGCGTACCTTGGCAGAAACGATTAAAGACTTTAAAACGATACCTGTGCCGCCAGACGATTATAAGCCTGTATTTACAAACGTAAATAAATATAAAAAATACAGCTATAGCTTTGAGGAAGTGGCCGAACAACAAGCCTTAGAAAAACAAGCTTCGTTAGCTGCCGAACAAGGAAAAGCTGGGGCAGAGGCTGATGCTGAAGAGCCTAGCGCCGAAAAATCTGATACAGACGAGAAGGCCGCTGAAGAAGTAGAGAAACCTCTTTTTGATGAACTTATTGCTAGCCCTGAATTTGCCTATACGCTAACAAATTCTGAAGGCTATACTGTTTATTTATTTCAAGGGGAAGAGAATTATATAGATGCCAATTTAGTTGATGAGGAGTATGCGAAAACACTTTCTGTGCCGATTCGCCGGACAAAGGAAGGCCTGCGATATTTTGCGATAAATAGCACTGAGCGAAAAAAACTACTGGTTTCAGAAGATCTGTACCTGCTAGATAACATTAGCCTGTTAGATGCCTTAGCCGATTTTGAAGGAGACTACTTGATATATGGCACTTTTCGAGTGGAAAGAGTAACCGTGCTGCTGAACCTATATGTGCTAGACAAAAACAAACAACGTATCGTGCATATAGCTAAAGAAGAATTTTCGAGTTTAGATGTTTCAAAAAACTTAGAGAAGTTGGCAGTGACTATCATAGCGGCTATCAGCCAGAGGCCTGTGGTAGAAAACACGCACTTTCAAGGAAATAAAGATGCGTTCCTCCTGCTTAACAATAAAATAATTGGGCGACTTCCGCTTACAATAAAATATTTACTTTCAGATACGTATAGCTATAGAGTATGGGATAGAGATAAAGAACTTTTGAAATCTGAATCTGCGTTGCCGCTGGATGAAACTACGCTTGATATATCAAAAAGTGATGCGACAGTAAATTTCACTATAGCAGAAAAAGAAAAAGGCTATCTGCAAGTGAGAGTGCGTAATAATTTGGCCTCCTATTTTTATTTGAATCATCTTTTGGTAGCGGCTGGAAAAACCTCTATTGAGGAAACCTTGCAAGAGGGGGAATACTACCTTAGGGTGGAAAGGGATAGTTTTGAACCAGCACAGTTTTATGTAAATATTTTGCCGGGCAAACGTACAGAGTTAGAACTTTCTTTGAAGAAATTAGCCTTAGAAACAAGAAGCGCACAGTTCATCGGCTACGAATCTACCAAGAAGATTTTTGCTGCATTAGGATTTACTCTTGGCGCCGTGGGCTTGGTTCTCCAATTTGATGCCACCGATATTGAAGACAGAAGAGACGCTGTTCGAGGTAATATTGATGATGGCCAAACCGATGAAGTTACTAGAGAATATGAACGCTCGCTTGGCGCTGATTATAATAAGGCTGTTTTGAAAAGTGCGTTAGTTCTTTCTTCTAGTCTGATAAGCTTTTTGCTTACAGGCATATTCCACATGTTAGATATTTGGGAAGAACGAGCTCCTATTGCTACGGAGTATCAGAAAAGCAGTACTTACAATTTTGAATACATCGACCCATTAGAACCTGAAAAATAAAAATATTGATAAAACTACTTACGTAACACTCAATGACAATTCATGTAGAGACTAGCTATGTTAAAAGTTTTAGAAAGATATTTTCTTGCAACCTTCAGCTAAGAGAAGAGCCAAGCGTATGAGAGCAGCCTTTCCTTGGTTTTCCAAAAAGAAAACGAAGCAATCAGCAGAAGATTCTGAGCAGAGAAGCGCCAATAAGCCTTGGAAGGCTTTTTTGCGAGGAGCTTTCTCTGGTGTTGAAAAATCTGCGAGAGTAGATGAAGCTTTCTTTACAGAGCTAGAAGAAAGCTTGTTGGCTAGTGATGCTGGTTTGAAATTTTCAGCGTTATTCTTAGCCGGCCTTCGCGAAGAACTACGGCAAAAGAAAATTTTAGATAAAAAGCATGCTGCTATAATTAGCAAAGATTTATTAAAGAGCTGGCTAAGGCAGGGGTCTTTAGAATTTTCTAAAACAAAAGTACCGGTTATTTTTTTCATTGGAGTAAATGGCGTAGGCAAAACAAGCAGCTTAGCCAAGCTAGCTGCTTACTTGAAAGCGAAGGGCTTTTATAGCATGCTAGGGGCAGGCGATACTTTTCGAGCTGCAGCCAGCGAACAGTTAAGTTTCTGGGCGAAACGGCTGGGGCTACCCATAGTGAAAAAACCACAAGGAAGCGATAGCGCTGCTCTGGTCTACGATACTCTAGAGTCGACTTTAGCCATAAAAGACAAAAAAAGCGAAGAAGCTGTTATCGCACTTATTGACAGTTCTGGGAGGCTACAAAACAAAGTAGCTCTTATGGAAGAACTGAAGAAGATGCTTGGCGTGGCCAAGAAATTTGAAGAGCGAACAGAGGTATTTAAGATTTTAGTAGTGGATGCCACGTTAGGGCAAAATAGTTTTGAGCAGGCAAAAGTTTTTCATGAGAATTTGGGTATAGATGGGATTATTCTTACAAAAACAGATAGTAGCTCTTGTGGGGGGATAGTTTTTGCTATTTCTCATGAGCTGAAGTTGCCGTTACTGTACATAAGTTTTGGCGAGAGTCTTGAAAACTTCTCGCCTTTTGATGTAGATAGTTTTGTTGAGGCTCTTTTCTAGGGTTTTTGCTGGGGAGTGCTGGCGGAATGCTGGCTGGGGCTGAAAAGTCAGCTGGGGGTGAAAAGTTAAAAAGAGGA
>JAUXHF010000212.1 GCA_030621685.1 Spirochaetota bacterium | reverse complement strand
TCAATTGAGAATTTGGATATCAAAATCTGCCCCACCATCAGCTGTTCTTTGCTGAACGTTCGGCGGTAAGATTCCATAAGCTGCACTTGCCCAATGGCAGCAAAGGCTTGCTTTCTGCTCAAACTAATCTTGGCGCTGGCATGAATTTTCGCATGATCGTCGGCATCAATTTTTGCATGCAACTCTGGCTTTGTTTGGCAGCTGAGTTTTTCTTTGGTTGGCTTCGTTTGCCAGTTATTTCTTTGTTTTGTATAGATATCTAAGCCACCAGCATAGGCTCCGCTACTTACTATTAAGGCAAGGCGCTGTTCTTTTTTAAGTTTGCCTAGCAGGGTTGCCAGCTTCTCTATAAAAGCTGGCGATTGCACAAGGGTGCTTCCCACTTTAATAACAATTCGCCTGGCTGCTCCTACGAGGCTTTTTTTTATGGCATCTTCGCTGTTTTTCAATATGGCTTCTCTTTTTTGCTTCTGCTTATATATAAAGCATATATAAAGCATGTATAACTATGTATAATACTGTACTATTAATATAAGAAAACATAAAAAGATATAAAAAGCTAGGAATAATAAAAATTTTTAAGATAAAAACGTAAAAACAATATGCATTAATATATATTGACAAGATCTAAGTTTAAGAAAAGCTTGGAAAACGAAGGAAGTTTAAATTGAAAGGCGAAGTAAAGCCGTATAAATCTATAAAAATAGTGTACTTAAAAAAGAATTCCTATTCTTAAAAGACCGAAAAAATTTTATACTTACTGGCAAGCTAGTCTATTCAATAAAACAATAAGCTAATTTGAAAGCTGAAGTCTAAGTCTATTTAGCCGCCTGCTATTTGGCAGCTTGATAAAAAGATAGTTAAGAAACAATCAAAGCTAAAAACCATGGCAGTACATGTAATAGAAAAAGAAGAAGTTATCTTGCGGATAGCCGGAGACTCGGGTGATGGAATTCAGCTTTTGGGCGGCGAATTCTCGGAATCCGCAGCGTATTCTGGGAATGATATTGAAACGAGTTCTGATTTTCCTGCCGAAATTCGAGCGCCCCATGGCAGCAGCGCGGGCGTAAGTGGCTATCAATTGCGATTAGCGGCAAAGATAATCCATACGCCCGGAAGCTCTGTAGATGCCTTAGTGGCCTTAAATCCTGCCGCGCTTTTTTCTAATTTAAAGGATGTAAAAGACTCGGGTGTGCTGATTATTAATGAAGACAGTTTTACGCCACGAGGCTTTAAGCTTGCAGGCAACAAGCGCGAAGAGATGCATGGGGTAATAGCAAAAGCTACCTTACAGCTATTTGAGGTTCCTATGACAACGCTGACTCGAAAAGCCTTAGATTCCCAGCCGGATATTGTAGAGCAGAGTTTAAAAACAAAAGATAGGGCGAAAAACTTTTTTGCCCTGGGCCTGCTTCTCTGGCTCTATGGAAAAAAGTTAGAGCATAGCGAAAATTTCATAGCAGATAGATTTCGAGGTGAGGGAAAGCAGCTCTTGCGTAAGATGAACGGGATAGCTCTGAAAGCGGGTTATGCATATGGGGATGCCAGCGAACTTTTTTTAACTCGGTATGTTGTGCCATCTGCGGGGCTGCCGGCGGGGGAATATCGAAGTCTTTCAGGAAATCAGGCGGTGGCCTTAGGTTTGCTGAGCGGCGCGCATGCTTTAAACATGCGCCCTGTGTTTGCCTCGTATCCCATTACGCCTTCTAGTGATATTTTTAACGAGTTCGTGAAATTAAGAGAACATGGCGTAACGACTGTGCAGGCTGAAGATGAAACCGCAGCGATAGGCATGGCTTTGGGAGCATCGTATGCTGGCTGCTTGGGGCTAAGCGCTACTTCGGGGCCTGGTTTTGTTTTGAAAATGGAATTTATAAATTTGGCTGTCATGGCGGAATTGCCCTTGGTTATTGTAGATGTTCAGCGTTCGGGTCCTTCTACGGGCATGCCCACAAAGAGCGAGCAAACGGATTTACTGCAGGCGCTTTACGGCAGGAACGGAGAGTCGCCGCTGCCTGTGCTTGCAGCCTCTAGCCCAGGAGATGCTTACCGCAGATGTATTGAAGCCGTGAAGCTTTCGGTAAAGTATAGAGTGCCGGTAATTGTTCTTTCCGAGGGAGCCTTAGCCCATGCTACCGAGCCTTGGAGAATCCCGCAAATTTCGGATATTCAAAAAGCAGAACCCAATTTTGCTCGTTTAGAAACTAAGGAAAAAACTGAATCTAAATTTGACGAAGCAGCAGAGGCGGGTGGGCTATCTAAGCGGGATGATGAAAGAGGGGCACACTGGCCAGATAAGCGGCCCCACTGGCCATATAAGCGAGATGAAAAGAGTTTAGCTCGAAATTGGGCTATTCCCGGCCAGGCAGGCATGGAGCATCAGATAGGCGGCCTAGAGAAAGAAAACATTCGTGGTGGGGTTAGTTATGATGATGAAAATCATGATACGATGGTTCGCCTGCGAGCAGCGAAGGTAGCTGCCATGGCAGCCGATATTCCGCCGCTTCAGGTACTGGGCAAACAAAAGAATTCCTGTTTAGTTCTTGGTTGGGGAAGTACGGCTGGGGCTATTTTTTCGGCTGTAGAAACACTTGAAGAGCGTAACCCAAAACTTTCTGCTCATCTTTCTAGAGCGCATCTGCATCATTTAAATCCCTTTCCTCCTAATATGGCTTCGCTCTTAGCGGATTTTTCTTATATATTCATTCCCGAGATGAATTTAGGCCAGCTTGCCATGTTGCTTCGGGGACATTTTGGTCTTTCTCAAGAAAAAGTTTGTTCGTATACAAAAGTGAGCGGCAAGCCGCTACGAAGCAGCGAGCTGGCTGGGGCGATGGAAACTTTTCTTGAAAGCCGTAAATTTTAAGCGAGGCGTTATAAAAAATATAAAAAATTTGAAGATGCAAGAACCTTTGTTAGAGATAGAACTAGAGCAGTGGCTGCTAAGCTGGCAGAATTAAAGAGAGAAGAAATTTTTATGGCTGCCAAGGTTTCAAGGAAAAATAGAATGTACAGCAAGGCCGATTTTGTTTCGGCGCAAATGGTGCGCTGGTGCCCGGGCTGTGGCGATTACGCTGTACTTTCGGCGATGCAACGCGCCCTTTCCAAAATGAACATAGCTAAAGAGAAGCATGTGTTTGTAAGTGGCATTGGCTGTGCTTCACGATTTCCTTATTATATGAACAGCTACGGATTTCATACCATCCATGGCAGAGCCAGTACGGTGGCAAGCGGCGTAGCTTTAGCCAATCCAGAGCTTACGGTATGGGTGATAATGGGCGATGGCGATTCGCTTTCCATTGGTTTGGGGCATACCATGCATTTACTGCGGCGGAACATTAACGTCAATGTTGTTATTTTGAATAACCAAATTTATGGGCTAACGAAGGGGCAGCATTCGCCGACTTCTCCCTATGCTAAAGTTACTCGTTCCTCGCCTTTTGGCAATCCAGGTAGGCCAATAGATCCCTTAAGCCTAGCCTATAGCCTTGATGCCGGCTTCATTGCTCGTAGCCATGACAAAAATATTCAAGGCATGGAAGAACTCTTTTTGAAGGCAGCTGCCTACAAGGGAACGGCGTTTATAGAAATTTATCAAAACTGTAATATTTTCAACGATGCTGCCTTCGATTCTTTCACAGGAAAGAAAACTCGTGAGGAACACAGCGTAATGCTTGAAGATGGGAAGGCCTTGATTTTCGGAGCGAAGGATTCGCTAAAAGCTGTTTTTTTCAACACAGAAACCTTTGAGCTTA
>JAUXHF010000308.1 GCA_030621685.1 Spirochaetota bacterium | reverse complement strand
CGTGATAGGTTTTTCAAGGTTTTTGAGCAGTTACTTGTTTTGCTGGAGAAAGCCATTCCCAAACGTGGGGAGCTGATTCATATTGAGGGCAACCGTATCGTATTTTCGCTTGGACGAAGAACTTTGGCGGGCGATGAGACAGAGTTTCTTCTTGAAAAAAATGGCTTTAGCGAGACCAGTGAAAGATTTACAATTTTAAAAATTGAAGAGCGTGTTAGTGAGGGCAGGATAGCTAATTTCTCTGTTCTTCGGCAGCTTAGGCTAGGCGATGTTATTAGAGTGCTGGCAAAAGAATAAGCTTTAAATTCTTGATTAGAACTTGCTTGTCTTTTAATTTCTCGTTTTTGTTTTTTGGCATGGCTTAAGTTTTTCTGCTGGTAGCGCGAGGCAAAAGCGTAGTAAGGCAAGGGTAGCTGGCTTGGAAGAAGAGCCTGGGGCTGCAGCGTGGCTATTTTAGAAAACAGGTTAGTATGCTGAAGGTACAGGGCGGGGCTATCGGTAGCGGTAACAAGCAAGCCTTTAGCCTGTAGCTGTTTTGTAGCCTGTAGCAAAAATTCATGACTAAAAAAGAATAAGCCTTAAATTCTTGGCTTAGAGCTTGCCGGCTTTTTAATTTCTCGTTTTTGTTTTTTGGCATGGCTTAATTTGGCATGGCTTAATTTGGCATGGCTTAAGTTACCTGCTTTTTATGCTTGGTGTAAAATACTTTTTTGGCATGGCTTAAGTTTTTCTGCTGGTAGCGCGAGGCAAAAGCGTAGTAAGGCAAGGGTAGCTGGCTTGGAAGAAGAGCCTGGGGCTGCAGCGTGGCTATTTTAGAAAACAGATTAGTATGCTGAAGGTACAGGGCGGGGCTATCGGTAGCGGTAACAAGCAAGCCTTTAGCCTGTAGCTGTTTTGTAGCTTGTAGCAAAAATTCATGGCTAAGTAACCTACGTTTGCTATGACGTTTTTTCGGCCAGGGGTCGGGAAAGTTCACTAATATTTCGCTAACCCGAAGCTTCGGATACTCGTGGCGCAAAAAATCTAGAGCTGTCCCGTAGTAAAAAAAAACATTGGCGAGGCCAGCATCGGAAGCTAAAGCGGGCTTGGCAGCCTTTGTTTTTTGGCGCTCTTTGCTAACGCTAGCTTGCAGTTTTTCCTCTACGTTTCTAGCAGCTATAAGCGCACGCAAAATACAATCGGGCTGGCTATCTATACCAATAAATAGTTTGCTTAGGTTACGGCTAGCTGCATGTAAAAGAAATTCTCCTGTGCCGCAAGCAAATTCAAGGCATATTGCTTGGCCAGATTCTCCAGCTTTACAAAGGGCTGCCTCTGCTAGAACATGATGAGTATTACTCTTGTTTAAAAAGGCCTCTTTGGCATGAACAGCGTAAGGAGTGGGGGGCTTAAAGTGAGCTGGTAGTAAGCGATGGAAAGCTTCAGGGCTGGGCCTTGGTGGTTTTGAGCGAGAGCGAATAGCCAATGAATATCTTCTTTATTGCTTGAATATAATGGTTAGACTAACAAAGCCTTTCTTCGGCGTATAAATATAGCATAACCATATGCCCTTCGTTGTTTGTGTTAAAGCTGCATTTTCACGGTGCTATAAGCTTGCAGCAAAGTGAAGGTGAAAGCGAGGCAAAGGAAGTGATTACTCTTGGCGTGTTTCTTGTAGCTCTGGGCTGGGATGCTCTCTAACTTGAATAGAAAGAGAAGGATACAGCCTCCACATGATAGAAGCTGCCTTCTTCATGTTTATAAAGCTAAATAGCTTTTCTATAAAGCTACATAGCTTTTTTATAAAGCTACATAGCTTTTAAGACAAGGCAGGTGTTATGGCCGCCAAAGCCAAAAGAGTTTGAGATAGCAACTTTAAAGGGCTTGTGGGTAGTTTCTTTGGGGAAATACTGGCTTGGA
>JAUXHF010000390.1 GCA_030621685.1 Spirochaetota bacterium | reverse complement strand
AAAAAAAGAAACTTAAGCCTTTCCTTATTTCTGCCGTTTTTACTAAAGTAAGTAAGCCTTATTCAAGTAAACTCTTTTGAGTTTTTAAACCCTAACACTAAACCCTAACACTTTTGGCTCAATGTGAAGGGGGGCTTTTTTGTACGCATGAGAAAAAAATCTGCTAAAAATTCTACTCATACTCTTTTTTCTTTTTTTTCGATAGGCATGCGTATGAGGTTCCGCTTAAAAGGAATTCTCGGCTTATTCATTCTAGGCGCTTGCTTGTTTGCTGGCAGCGCCGCGCAGCTCTACGCCCAAAAAGCATCTAAGGCTGCAAGAGAGAAACCTGAAAGTTATGCTAGAGAAATAAACTACCTTACAAGACTTTTAAGTTCTAGTATTCAAAAAGATATTAAACGTGGAAAAATTCCCAATGAAACGGCCTTACTCCTTACCCTAAATGTTTATTCGTATTATGGGCAGCTAAAAGAGAAGAATGTTATAGCTTTAAACGAAGCCCTAGAGTTAATAAGACCAGAAAACACAGGATTCCAGCTGAAACGTTCATTCGAAAGTTTTCGCCTACGCCTGCAAAGCAACACGGATGGGGGAGTAACCATTATCCGTGGCCCGATTAATAACGATGAAATTAAAACTTTTTTAAAGCGATCGGAAGTTCGCTACTATGCCGAGGCCTTCTTCTTCGTAACCGAGCGGCGTTACGTTCTAGATTTTTTTATTTATAGCGGCGAAACCTTTAATATTGTTTATAAAAAACGCAAAAGCATTCGCTATAACTTCCAGGGGAAAAGCCCTGCCTATGCCTTAACCTTAGCCTTAACACTACGCAACAGTGTTGTTTATAGCATACGGAATTTCATAGGATTTCGTCTTTACGGCTTTGGCGAAATTGGTTTATTCTACGATTTTGGGTTTAACTTTTTTTCATTTCCTGCTAGCAAAACCATTACTTTTTTTGTTGAGAGCATTAGCGGCTTTGGTTTTTACATGACCCTGGGGACCCAGCTAAG
>JAUXHF010000330.1 GCA_030621685.1 Spirochaetota bacterium | reverse complement strand
AATCCCAGCGACCACAGTTTAAACCTACGCAGTAATCTTTAAGCGCGTGGATAATTTCATGCATTTCAAAAACAGCAGTGAGCGTTTCTATAAGAACGGTGGCCTTAAAGCTTGCCTGCGGCAGGCCCAAATAATTCTCGCTAAAGGCGAAGGCCTTAGCCCATAAGCCGGCCTCTTCATGGCTTTCTAATTTGGGAAGGTAGTAGTAGGGACCATAGCCTGCTTCTAAGGATTGCTTGGCATTGTGGAAAGCATGCAGGCCAAAATCCACAAAAGCTGCCCCTGCAGGACGGCCATCAAAACGGACATGGGCTTCTTCGAGATGTAAGCCCCTGGGTCGAACCAAGAGAAGCGCCGTTTCCTTATTCAAGGTATATTTTTTGCCGGCTGCATTTTCAAAATGAATTTGTCGCCGCAGGGCCTGATACAGGTTTAGCTGCCCGTCCATAACATTTTGCCAGCTTGGGCTAAGAGAATCTTCAAAATCGGCCATGAAAACCTTGGCCCCAGAGTTAAGTGCATTAATAATCATTTTCCGCTCAACTGGGCCTGTAATTTCTACGCGCCTGTCTCGCAGCTGTCTTGGTATGGCTCTGGCCTTCCACGCCGAATCACGAATGTCTTTCGTTTCAGGAAGAAAATCTGGCAGTTTGCCAGCATCAAATTCTTTTTGTCGTTCCTCTCGTTTTCGCAGTAAGCTTTTACGTTCTGCTTCCACGGTTTTCAAAAGCGCGGCTAAAAATCTTAAAGCCTCTGGGCTTAAAATAGCCTGCCAGCCTTTTCTTTGGCCTTCAAAAGTTTCGGGTTCTTTTGGCTCTCTTCTAGTGATTTCAATGCTTTCCATGGCTTGTTCCTCATAAACATACGCGAGACATATGTGCTATACATGATTTTCTATGAAAAAGTAGCTTTTTCATAGAAAAGCTACTGTAGTATACCATTAAAATATAAACATGTAATTTTTATTCAAAAAAACACATGGTTATATTTATTTTTTTATGAAAGAAGGTAAAAATGCATAAAAACGGCCATCAGTAAATAAATAATTCTTAGAAAGGAGTATTTTTTACAAAAAACTGCCAATGCGATGCGCAAAATTCCTGAAAACAAGCGATGCCTAATAAATTTAGGCATTAAATTAGCGATGAGCCTGCGATGACGGAGCAATATTCATATATCGAAAAAGAAATTAGCTTCTAAGATGGCGAAAACAGAAGCACTTAGTTAGGCTCCGGCCTGTGTTGGGCGAGAAACCAGCCGAGAGTTCGGCGGCTTAGGACAGTGGCAGAATAGATAACTATCCGGACTAAATTAAGTGCTTAGCTAAGTTTTATTAAACTTATATTCAATAGACATATATTGAGCTAGTAACTCAGGTAAAGTAAAGCAAGTAATTCCTTCTTGCTTACAAATAGTTGGAATTTTTTTTTGTGTTTTTTTATCATTTCCACTAGAAGTTTCCTCTGTTACTATAATACTTTTTTCTTTGTCCTCTAGAGCATGCAAGATGAGCTGAAAGTCGGCGCCGTCTATTGCTTTGGATTTTTCATCGTAAAATTCATATCCTGTGAGCATTTCTCTTTTTTTCGTGTAGAACCATTGATCTTCAATTTTCTTGTGCAGCTTTGTA
>JAUXHF010000288.1 GCA_030621685.1 Spirochaetota bacterium | reverse complement strand
GAAAATCATCTAATGAGGCTTGATACGGAAACCTTCAATACTAGCATTTCTTTTTATTGAGCAAGATACAAAACATTTTTAATTAAAAAAAATTACATGAAAGAAGAACCAATAAGAATAAAGTGGACGGATATCCCCCAAACACCAAGCCTACTTCAAAGCGTTAATTACTATTTGCAAAAAGCTTTTGCTGGCCTGGATTATAGCGAAGAACAAAGCACACAATCTATACGAGAACGCCTGTTAGAGCCAGATTCTGTTATAGAACGGAAAATATCCTTACAGATGGATGATGGCACCGTTATAGCCTTAAAAGCCTTCCGTGCTCAGCATAATAATGATTTGGGCATTTACAAAGGAGGCTTGCGCTGGGACACAGGTGTTGATAGAGACGAAGTTGTGGCGCTTTCATCGCTTATGACGTGGAAATGTGCATTGGCGAATATTCCTTTTGGCGGAGGCA
Source organism: Spirochaetota bacterium (assembly GCA_030621685.1). Taxonomy (GTDB): domain Bacteria; phylum Spirochaetota; class UBA12135; order COTS27; family COTS27; genus JAUXHF01. Next base: position 1,769 of record JAUXHF010000288.1, on the reverse strand, counting down.
AGGGCGGCATAGCGGTAAACCCGAACAAACTCTCTCGGCTGGAGCGAGAAAGACTGGCTAAGGCTTATATGCGTACTTTTTACGATGTGCTTGGCCCAGAAAAAGACGTGCTAGCTCCAGACATGGGTACCAATGCCGAGATAATGGCATGGATGTTCAAACGTTATACTGAAATGAAAGAGGATAGTATTATCCCGGCTATTGTTACAGGAAAACCGGTGGAGCTCTTTGGCTCTAAAGGGCGTAAAGAGGCTACTGGCTATGGCTGTATTTACGCGGCTAGTTATTTTACTGATATAAGTTTAAAGAAAGTAGTGGTGCAAGGATGCGGGAACGTTGGCATGCATGCAGCTCTCTTAGCGTATAGCTTAGGCGCCAAGGTGGTGGGGCTTATCGATCCTTTTCTTTTTCAAGGGGCTATTTATAAGGAAGCAGGATTTAATATACCTAAGCTACATAAGGCCGTTGATGAATATAAGATAGCCGAGTTTTTCGAAGATAAGGATTTTAGAATTCTGCCTACCGATGAACTTCTAGGCATGCCTAGTGATATTCTTGTCTGCGCCGCTCGAGAGAATGTCATAAATATGCATAACTGGGGGAATCTAAACACCAAAATGATAGTGGAAGGAGCGAATGGACCTCTAACACCTTATGCCTATAAGGAGCTTTACAATGCTGGCGTATTAATTATTCCAGATGTCATAGCAAACTCTGGCGGGGTTACGGTCTCGTATTTTGAGTGGATACAAAACCTTAATCAAGATTACTGGGAAGAGGAAACAGTCTTAAACAGGCTTAAGAAAAAAATGGCGAAGAATTTGAAAAACCTCAGCGAATACGCTGCGGAAAAAAAAGTTGACATGCGCTCAGCATGTTATATGATTGCTTTGGAACGTGTGTATAAGGCAAGGCAGCTTATGGGAGCGCAGTAAATTCAGAGAGCTGTGAAAATGGCATCGTAGCTAGCCACAGTTCTTTAGCACGCTTAGAAACTTCTTCAGTCGCTCGCAAATAGCAAATAGCAAATAGGCTTAAGAAAAAAATGGCGAAGAATTTGAAAAACCTTAGCGCCTTAGCGAATACGCTGCGAAAAAAAAGTTGACATGCGCTTACGCTCAGCATGTTATATGATTGCTTTTGAACCTGTGTATAAGGCAAGGCAGCTAGCTTATAGGAGCGGGGAGCGGGGGAGCGCAGTAAATATTAAATACTAATTTTTTTTGCTCAATTCACAGAGCTGTGAAAATGGCATCGTAGCTAGCCACAATTTCTTTAGCACGCTTAGAAACTTCTTCAGCCGCTCGCCCTGGTTTGAAAAGCGAAGTGCCAATGCCAAAACCATCGATGCCGGCATTTTTCCATGCCGAAAAATCTTCTGCGGAAACCCCGCCGACAGCAAATATTTCCGCGCTTTTGGGAAGCGTGGCTTTTATCGCCTGAAAGCCGCTTGTTCCTAAAATTGAAGCCGGAAAGAGTTTCAAAATATCAGCGCCGTTTTCTAAGGCGCCAAAACACTCACTCGCCGTAAATACCCCTGCAATGGAAGTTAGACCTAAGCGCTTTGTGCGCTGTATAACTTTGGCATCAAAATGCGCCGAGACCATGAAACTGGCGCCAGCTGCGAAAGCTTCATCCACATCGCTTTCCTTGATAACCGTGCCAGCTCCTATGTAAATTTCTGGGGCGCCATGTCCATGTTCATGCCCAGCTCTTAAAAGGCCTTCATCCTTTGCTTTAGACAGCAGCTTTATGCTGGCTAAAGCCTG
>JAUXHF010000104.1 GCA_030621685.1 Spirochaetota bacterium | reverse complement strand
AAAAACTTGGCTTTTATTTTCCTTTGCCTCTGTCTGTAGCGAAAAAAATCTAAAAACAAAGATACATTAAGGACTTAGAGCTTAGTTTATAAATTTAATTATTTGCCCATGTTCCTTTTGATTTTTAAAAACTAGTTTAGCAATCTAAGATAACATACGATGTTTTAATACAAAGCTATGGAAAGTTCAGCCCCCTTTCAATATATCGGTAAGAGTTTTTTTGAGAATTCTCCATTTTCAAGAACGCTATCACTCTCGCAGATGTCATTATCTGCCTCCACGCTACGTCATCAAGCCGTAGCAAATAATATTGCTAACGTTGACACGCCTCATTATAAGCGAAAGATGATAACCTTTGAATCTGAGCTTAATCGGGTTATTGCTATGGAAAAAGAAACACCTTTGCCCTTTAAAGTGAGTGATGCTCGGCATCTGCCGCTAGAAGAGCCTAAGCATTATAGCGAAGTGAGAGCTAACATTTTAGAAGAGTTTGACAGTAACTATCGAAATGACAAAAACAATGTTGATATTGAAAAAGAGATTAGTGATCAGGTGAAAACATCTCTTCATTACACGGCTGTAAGCAGAATTTTAAACAACCACTTTAAAAGATTTAAAAGTGTTTTAACATAAAGGAATTTAAGAGAAAGTAGAACTATGAGTTTTTTTCATGCTATTAATAATGCCGCATCGGGGTTAACGGCACAGCGATTTCGTATTGATGTTATTTCAGACAACATCGCTAATGCTACCACCACAAGAACGAGCACAGGAGATGCCTTTCGCCGCTCTCGAGTGCTGCTACGACCTAGGGAAGACCATCAGCCTATATATCGTACGCATTTTAAGCCCTGGGCCTTGAAGCCCGGTATTGGTGATGGCGTTAAAGTTGTAAGTATCGAAAAAGATCAATCGGCGCTTCGTCTGGTCTATGATCCTTCGCATCCTGATGCCTTAAAAACTGGCCCCAAAAAAGGCTATGTTCAAATGCCTAATGTTGTCGTGGTTAAAGAAATGGTAGATATGATATCTGCCTCGCGCTCTTATGAAGCAAATGTATCTGTAGTGAACTCGGCAAAGGGCATGTTTCAAGCTGCTTTGAATATTGGCAATGCTTAATATTTAATATTGAGTGTTTTCTTACAGAATAAGGAAAAAAATACATGAACAGTAGTTATTCTTTCCCCGGATTATCTGGGCCTGGTTTTAGCAATACTTCGCTTAGCAGTGAAAAGTATACGCCTCCATTTAAGACAACGCAGAAAGTCAATCTTAAAGCCGAAAAGGCAGAACATTTTGTTGATTTTGATCTTAGTCTTAAGCAAGCTGAAAATATGGGGCTTAACAGAGATACAACGTTTTACTCATCCTTAATTAATGCCGTAGAGTTAGTAAATAAAGAAGTAGTATTCTCTGATAAACTAACCGAGCAGTTTGTTCGGAAACCTAACACAATAAGTGTTCACGATGTTATTATTGCTCAGCAGAAAGCCGAGCTACATTTAGGTTTAGCGAGAAATGTGCTTAGGAATTCTATTACGGCGTATCAAAACATCATCAACCTCCGTTAGAATTTTTTAATAGATTACCAAAGCAGCAGTGTGCTTAGGAAACGCAGGCATAATAAGCATTAGCATTAGCATTAGCATTCACGATGCTATCATTGCTGGGCAGAAAGCCGAGCTACATTTGGGTTTAGCGAGAAATGTGCTTAGGAATTCTAATTCTATTAAGGCGTATCAAAACACCATCAACCTCCGTTAGAATTTTTTAATAGATTACCCGAGCAGTGTGCTTAGGAAACAAGGCATAATAAGCATTAGTATTAGCATTAGCATTGACGATGTTATCATTGCTGGATGGCAAAAAACATATCATCTTTCTAGGAAAGCATAGATTGCATAAAAAAGAAGGCTGAGTGGCAGAAAATAACTGTTCATCAAAAGATGAAAGTATTTTTTGTAAAAGGCAGTCTCTAGCTTTGCACCTAGCCGAAAAAACAGATTTTGGATAGCCACAGCACTAATCAAAAAGTAGGCAAAGATGCTATGTAAGCTGTTTAATCGAATAAGCATATACAGTAAACTGAAAAAACCAAGCGAGTTTATCAGCCAAGTTGCTTTTTTATCGCTTAATTTCAGCATTATCGAAGACTGATGCTGTTGCTTATCTTTTTCTCTATTGGCGTAAGAGCAAATAAGCGCATTATGGAAAAGAATGAGAAAATAGCATGTTAGTAAACTAAGAAAGTATGGCTGCGCATCTAAATCTAAGGCTTGCAGGCTTGCAGAAAACTGCGTTAGGGATGTATAAATTTTCTGAGAGAACAAAGTACCCTCTCTAAGATACCCCAAATCGACTTGGAAGCTTGTTTTTGCTTGTATGAAGTTAATGGCCGGCACAAGCCATAGGCCCAAGGTGAAAAGAAGGCTTACCCATAGCTCTTTTACATAAAGAAGTTTTTCTTCCTTATAAACTAAGAAATAAAAGTAAACAAGTACAAAAGCTAATAAAAAACTTGAGCTAAGCAGTAGTATGTGAAAGAAATAAAGAGTATGTACAGTATAGCTGGAGCTGGAAATAAAGGGTATGCTAAGAAGAAGCAAAGCGATAAGGGCAGCCGCGCTTGTTAGGAAAATTGAAGTGAGCGGGGCATAAGCCTTGGGCTGATTGCTAGAAGTTTTTGTTTTATAGGCTTTTTTGAAGTCTAGGTAGCTATCAAAATTATAAATGCCAATTACGGCTAGAAAAAGCAGAGCTTTGGAGCTAAGGGAACTATAGCTGGTAGGGCCTAACTGAAAGCCGTTAAGCCCAAGCATGGCTTGGGCAGAGAAGCTAAGAAAAAGAGCAGAGCTTGCTACGTCAAGAAAGCCAAGAGAGAAACGATGCTTTGATGTTTCAAAAATATTCTCTGCCTCAAACGAGCTGGACACGGTAAGATATATCTACGCCGGCTTTTTTTAGCATAGCCGACACCGAGCAATATCTTTCTATGGAAAGAGAGATAGCTTTTTTAAAAGCCACTAAAAACTCTTCCTTGTTTTTGCCGAGGGGCCTTGCCTCATAGATGAGGGTTATTTGGGTGAATACTTTTGGATGTTCTTCACTTCTTTGCCCGTCAGAAAGAACTTTAAAATGGCTAAAGCTCTGTTTCATTTTTGCTAAAATAGAGACGACATCCATGCTGCTACAGCCGGCAATGGCCATCAGCACGCAGTCGGTGGGGCGTAAGGCTTTTTCATCAGCGGGATTGCCATCTAAAAGCACTTGAGTATCAGCGTTACCTGCTTTAATACGAAGATCGGCTATATGTTCTACGGTTATTTTCATTGGGTTTCTACCTTTAATTATTTTTAGAGTAGCACGCTACTAGATTTTAGATTGCCTGCCTGAATTGGCAGGCAGGATTCCAAACATTTTCTTTGAGGCTAAACATTAAACTAAACATGAGCCAGCCGTATCCGAAGAACAAAGTCATTTCTACTCTACGCTAGCAAGACCTTCATCTTTAAGGAGTTCATAGCCTAATTCGAGGCAGACAATTTTTTTAAAGCCTTTTTCTTCTAATAAGGGGGCGGCCATCAAACATCTGTTCCCTGAGCGACAGTGAATATAGGTAGTCTTATTTTTGTTGTATGAGCCTAGGGATAGCTTGTCTTTTTTTAGCCCGGAAAGCGGCATTAATTTTGCTATTTTCAAATGGCCAGCATCCCATTCGGATTTTTCACGGACATCGAAAAGCTGGGCTTGACCTTTCTTTATTTCGCTAAGCATTTTTTGAAGACTTTCTTCCATATTGGCATCTCTTAAAAGGCGTGTATATTTTGCATTTGGTATATTCTTAGGCGATAATGTTTTTTTAGCATAGAAAACTACTGCTAGTAATACGAGGAATGCTATAAAGTAAAATATCAATTTATATAATCCATTTCACAGACATCGAAAAGCTGGGCTTGACCTTTCTTTATTTCGCTAAGCATTTTTTGAAGACTTTCTTCCACTTTCTTCGGTATAGGCATCTCTTAAAAGGCGTTTATATTTTGCATTTGATATATTCTTAGGCGATAATGTTTTTTTTATAGCATAGAAAGATTGGCTGCTAATTCAGGCAGTTATTTAGGCAGTTATTTAGGCAAAACATGCGCGTATGAGCGTATTGAGGAAGAAAGTCATAGCTATTTTACGGTATCAAGGCCTGCCTTTTTAAGGAGTTGATAGCCATATTGAAGGCAGACAACTTTTTTAAAGCCGTTATCTATTAATATGGGGCCAGCTCTTAAAACCCTGTTCCCTGAGCGACAGTGAATATAGGTAGTCTTATTTTTGTCATACGAGTCTAGGGATACCGTGTTTCTGCTTAACCCGGAAAGCGGCACAAAACTTGCTATTTTCAAATGACCAGCATTCCATTCGAATTTTTCACGGACATCGAAAAGCTGAGCTTCACCTTTCTTTATTTCGCTAAGCATTTTTTGAATATTTACTTGCATATTGCCATCTATTAAAAGATTTATGCATTTTCTATCTGGCGTACTCTTAGGTACTAATGTTTTTTGAGCATAGAAAACTACAGATACAAATACCAAAAATACTATAAAAGGAACTGTGAATTTATGTAATGTTTTCTTTGTTTTTTTCATTTTTTCCTCGTTTTCTGTACGTTACAAGCTAAATAGATCTGTTGATAGATACCTATCGCCGCCATCGCAAATAATAAATACAATTATACTATGATGAAGCCGTTTTGCCAAATTTAAAGCGATATGACAAGCACCGCCAGAGCTCATGCCGCATAAAATGCCCTCTTTTTTAGCTAAAAGCCTAGCCATGCTGCTAGCCTCTGCTGCGGAAACATCAATGATTTCATCGACTTGGTCGGCTCGGAAGATTTTGGGAAGGTAGGCTTTTGGCCAGCGGCGAATACCCGGAATAGAAGATCCTTGCTTAGGCCTTGCACCTATAATCCTGATGCTACTCTTTTTTTCTTTAAGAAAACGCCCCACGCCCATGATAGTGCCAGTAGTTCCCATAGCAGAAACAAAATGGGTGATTTCACCTGCCGTAGCCTGCCAAATTTCTGGAGCGGTCGTTTGATAGTGGGCTAGGGGGTTGTCTTCATTAGCAAATTGGTTCAGCATGTACAGGTTTGCATGCTTTTCTAATTTATCATTTACATAATCTATAGCCCCTTCCATTTCTTTTGAGGCAGGAGTAAGCGTAACCTTAGCACCGTAGGCTTGCATGACCTTGCGTCTTTCTACAGAGGCGTTTTCAGGCATAACCAGCTCTATGGGATAGCCCCTTACGGCGGCTACCATGGCTAAGGAAATACCGGTATTCCCAGAAGTCGGCTCTATAAGCAACATGCCAGGAGATATTTTTTTTCGTTCCTCGGCGCCTCTTATCATAGAAAGAGCTGCTCTATCCTTTACGCTGCCGCCTAGGTTTCGGTTTTCCATCTTAGCAAAAATGCGTACTTTTCTGCTACAGACCTCGGGGGGCAATATGTTTCGAATTTCTACTATGGCGGTGTTTCCAATAAGCGAAAATAAGGGGCTTACTTCCATAGAGTTTTACGCAGTATGTTTTTTTTATAACTAATATTTATAGCCATTTTTTTTATGGCTACAAATAATTACTATTTTAGGATTACTCGTATTAAATTAGTATTACAAGCAATTAATTACAAGAGAAAGAAAGTATCAAAACGTTAATAAAGAATACGTTTTTTAAGTATAATACAATATATTTAGATTTGGAAAGTATTTTTTATGAGAAAAATTATTGTATATGGGGAAATAAAGACTTTTTACGTAGTTTCCATAAGCTCTTTTATAGTAGCAGGCACTGTTTTAAGTATCTTTTTTTTCTCTTTGCTGAGTTATTTTAGCTACTCAAGGCTGCTGGATGAGGCGATTGAAAGTGAAATGTTGCCAGAGGCAAAAATAGTTTTGGCAAAACTCCTAAAGAGTGAATTTGCATTAAATCATGCGCTGTACAAAAAAATACAGTATTACAAGAAAAAAGACAGCCTGATACAAGACGACATCAATAAAATAGAAATTCTTTCAACTGCCCATTATATCCTTGAGAATGGTTTTTTTTATAAAAATTTTGCGAAACAGAGTCTCATCGATAGCTACTACAAACTCGGTATAGATTATTACTCCATAGGGGTTAAACTTCTAACTGAAAAGTATGAAAAGGGAAATTGGAAGAATCAGGAAGAAAAAAAAAGATTGTTTTCTCGTCTTTTTGAGGTGAATAACAGTTTGGCAAACTACGATGAGGCCTTATTTTTTTTGCAGCAATTAGTAGAGTTAGAGCCAAATAACTTTAGGTTAAAGCTGCATCTAGGCGAGCTTTATAAGGATAGAGAGGAGTATTTTAAGGCTGAGCGTATCTTAGAACAAATAGTTTTTGAAAGCAAAAGCTACGATACTTTTAGCAAAAAAGCAAGCATGCTGCTACTGGATATCTTTGACGAATTGTTGCTTCAAGAGAAAATGGAATTTTATTTTCGCTATTTAGCAGCCAAAGGCGCCCAGAGCGACCTTGAATTCATAAAACGCTATGCCGATTTTTTATACTCATATTATAATATTGAAAGAGTGAGGAAATTTCTTCTTACTCAATATTCTCAGCAGAAAGATGAAGCGATATACGAACATCTGCAAAGTTATAAAAAACGATAGCCGGAAAATGCTGATTAAGACAAAAAAGAACTTTTAAAATACGATATTTTAAAAAATGCTACTAATAAAATAAGGAAGCTCTATGCAGAAACTATCTTTTATGCTTTCAAGAGACA
>JAUXHF010000061.1 GCA_030621685.1 Spirochaetota bacterium | reverse complement strand
AATGCTATAGTTTAAGCAGTTATAGCATAGCTTACACGTAAAATAATTACGCTTAAAGTAAGTACATTACTTTAATAACCTATCATTTTTTATAAAAATACTCTTATTAAACTATGTTTTTTATAGTAGAATTTTACTCCTTAATAAAATTTTTCAAAAAAAATTTTTTAGTCCTTACTTTGCCTACTTTTATTAATTTATTGTTGCCTAATTTTCATATAATTCACAGAAATTTATGAGAATTTCACATGAATTTCCGGCCTCTCCATATTGGCCTCTCTATAATTTCTTCCTCATTAAAACACATGTTCATTTTCTCAGTTAAAGCCCTACTAAAAGCCCTACTGAGTTTCACATGAAAGTTCTACTAAATTTGACATGAAAGTTCTACAAAATATAGAGCCTCTGCTCTTAGCCTTTGTTTCTTTAGGCATCTACCTTTGGGCAGTGCTCATTTTCTTCCGTTATTTTGGTAAAGCCGGGCTATACACCTATATGGCTATAGCTATTATCGGAGCAAACACCATGGTTCTAAAAGTTTCTTTCTTCGCCGTTTTCCAGCAGCCAATAGCTCTGGGTACAGCGCTCTTTTCTTCCACCTACCTAGCCAGCGACCTCTTAAGCGAATACTACGGAAGAAAAGCTGCCCTAACAGGCATTTTCATAAGTTTTGCAGCCATGCTGTTTTGGTCGGTTATCACCTTCTTGATGCTCTCCTACAGGCCTCTTGGCGTCCATCAAGCCGGGGCTGAATTTGATTGGGCTCTTGCTACGCATGGGAACATGCAAGAGCTTTTCTCGCTAACACCGGCTATTTTTGTTGCTAGCCTCTTAGCGTACCTCTCCAGCCAGCTTAATGATGTCTACGTCTATGCATTCATCAAGAAAATTACGAAAAACAAGTTTCTCTTTATCCGTAATAACGTCTCAACGGCCATCTCTACGCTTATCGATAATACTGTTTTTTCCTTCACCGCTTTTATACTTTTAAACCCAAATCCTATTGATTGGTCAGTCTTACTCGTTAGTTATATTTTGCTTACGTATGGTCTTCGGCTTATTTTCGCGATTTTAGATACGCCCTTCATCTATTTAGCAAGATTTTTTCTGCCTAGCGAGTTACGAAAACCTCCGCTGGCCCCAACCGCAGCTTAACCGCAGCTTAACCGCAGCTAAAAAACTAGAGAATTTTCTCTTTCGTTCTATTTTTTTTTCTGTATTTTCATTGTTATAGGCCATGAACAAGCCAGCCGATCTATCTTTTCAGCGTGTATCTAAAATAACAGAGTATCCCCATGCAGCCCTTGGGAAAATTCAAACTTGGCATGGAGTTGTAAAAACGCCAGCCTTTTTTTTCTGTGCCACCAAAGCCAGTTTGAAGGCCGTTGAAATAGCTAACGCACGAGCTTTAGGCGTACAGTTAATTCTTTGCAATACCTACCATCTGATGCTGCGCCCCGGAGCCGATACCATACGCTCTTTTGGCGGCTTGCAGAATTTTACAGCCTGGCATGGCCCCATGTTCAGCGACTCTGGTGGCTTTCAGATTTTCTCGATGGGCTTTGGCAGCATTGCCGATGAAGTTAAACGCCGCAGTCATTCCTCCGCAAGACCATCTACTTTATTAGATATAACAGAGCATGGCGCTCGTTTCCGCTCGTATATTGATGGCAGAAAAATACTGCTTTCACCAGAAAATTCCATTGAAATTCAAGAAGCTTTAGGCGCCGATTTGATTGTGCAGTTAGATGAATGCACTCCTTTCCATGCCTCTAAAGCCTATACGGCAAAAGCCATGCGGCGTTCACTTCTCTGGGCAAAACGCTGCGCCTATCGCCTTTCGCAGATAAACCTTCATAAAGAAAATAATAAAGATAGCCTTGATGCCCGAACATGTTATCCCCGCGGACTCTATGGCGTGATTCAAGGCGGCATTTACAAAGACCTTCGCCATGAAAGCATAGAGGGCTTAGCCAAAATTCCTTTTTTTGGCCTTGCCATAGGCGGATCTTTAGGAAAAGACAGCAGGGAAATGGCCGATGTCATTGAAATGACTATGGAACATGTCCGCAGCGTATATGGCGATGCCTTAAACTCCATGCCCGTACATTTGCTGGGCATTGGCGATAGAAGAAGCATTTTCCAAGGCGTTCGCTGGGGCATAGCCAGTTTCGATTGTGTCTCGCCTACTCGCATAGCCCGCCATGGCCAGGCGCTTCTTAAGCCCAGCATTTCTTCCAACGATAACCATGAGAAAATAAATCTTTTTAACGCTCGTTTCAAAAATGACGAGACAGCCTTAGATGCAAGCTCGGCTTACCCGGTAAGCCTAAATTACTCTAGGGGCTATCTTCATTACCTGCTTAAAGCTAAAGAGCTTGCTGCTCTTAGCATTCTTTCTATGCATAACATTGGGCAAATGACTCGGCTGATGAGCGATATTCGCCAAGCCTTACAGGAAAATACCCTAGATGAAACTCAGAAGCTTTGGTGTTCTACTTAAAAACCTCCCCAACAATTTGAAAAAATATCAAAAAAATATCAAAAAAATATGTTATACTTTTCCTAACTTATTCAGCTAAAAAACAACATTTTATTACAGAGTACACAAGAACATGGAAGTAATCCTGCTTAAAGAGGTTTCAACCCTAGGTGATCCCGGCGATATCCTAAAAGTAAAAAATGGCTATGCCCAAAACTATCTCTTCCCACAAAAGCTAGCGGTTAGGAAAACAAGCTATAGCCTTAGCATTTTAGAAAAACAAAAAGACGAATTCACTAAAATCATCGCCGAGAAAACAAAGAATTACTCTAAGGTTATTGACAGAATTAAGGAAATTGATAGCATCACCATAGCCGCTAAGGCTAGCAAAGAAGGCAAAATTTTTGGCTCCATCAAGGAAAAAAACATTGAAGAACATTTAAGCAGTGTTTACAATTTGGTTTTACAGAAAAAAAACATCATCATTCCCCACCCAATAAAAACCATCGGCGAACATTCTGTAGCTATTATGCTCAATAAGAGTTTTAAAACAGAGCTGAAAGTTATATTAGAAGCAGAAGCTCTGTAGCGGAAAATAAATGCTAGCGGAAAACAGCAAAAGGGAAAGCTTACTTTCAAAGAATTAACAGCTAACAAACCCGACAATATCTTTTGGAGCATGAAAAAATGAAAAATACTATATTAATATCTAGTTTACTTTGCACTTTATTAGCATCTTGTGCAACATATAAAAATTATATGAATATTGTAAATAGCTGGATTGGTGCTACTGAGGATGAATTGATTTTATCCAGTTGGGGAAAGCCAAAGAAAACTGTTAATTTGACAGAAAAATATAAAGATATGATGTACGTAGATAGATGGACTTCTACAAGTGGTGGGTATTATAAAGATGTTCCTGTTACTGGTAGTACTTCAGGTAGAGTTTATGATTATGATGGAAATTCAGTTAATTATAGTGAAAGTACAACAAACTACGTAAGAGAGTATGTTCCTACAGAAACAAATTATTATATCTGCACAACATCGTTTCGAGTTAACAAAAATACAAAAATAATAGAACAAGTGCAGGCTAAAGGCAATAACTGCACAGCGTATAAGCAAAAATAGTTTTAAAACAAAGCTGAAAGTTATCTTAGAAGCAGAAGCTCTGTAGCGGAAAATAGCAAAGGGCAAGCTTTACTTTCAAAGAATTAACAGTTATCAAGCCCGAAAAAAAGGCGTCAGCCGTTTTTAGACAAGCAGTAGAGTCATGGCCGAAAACGAAAGCAAAGATGCCAATGAGCAAGCTAAATTCTCACTTCTTCCAGCAAACGAAGCCCCCCAAGAGCTAGCCTTAAGGGCTACTCTTCCCCAAAAACTCCACTCTTTAGAAGCCGAGGCAGCATGCCTTGGTATCGTTTTCATGCGCAATGATCTTTGCGATAGCATCTTTAGCGAAGCTCCGCCAAGCTGCTTTTACGATGGTCGCCATCGGCTGATTGCCGAAGCCATCGATAGCTACCGTAACGAGAAAGGAAAGGCTAGCTTTGATGTCATCGTTATCGCCGAGGTCTTGGAGAAAGAAGATGCTCTTGTAAAAGCCGGCGGCTTTCGTTACCTTAACAGGCTTATCGATGCCGTTCCCACCCCCATTAACTTTAAAGACTATACCCATATCGTAAAACGCAAAGCCGATTTGCGGGAAATAATCGACTTCTCTAGCGAAGCCATTCACAAAGCAAAGGCCGGCGAGACGCCTGAAGCCATTTTAGATTTTTTGCAACAAAAAAACTTTGCGCTTACTTCTGCTGAATCGCAAAATTACGAACATATCCGTCCCATAGTAGCAAAAACCTTAGATTTCCTAGAAGAAAGCCTTGAGCAGCGAAAAACCTTAGGCATTCTCTCACGCTATCAGGATTTAGATAATAAAATAATAGGCCTGCAGCCGTCTAACCTGATTATCATTGGCGGGCAAACCGGTACTGGGAAAACAGCTTTCGCGCTAAGCCTGCTTTTACAAACAGCTCTGCCGCAGGCCGGCGATAAAGGTATTTCTGTCGGCTTTTTTTCGCTTGAAATGTCTAAACAAGATATTTTATTCCGAATGTTATCGGCCACCTCTGAAGTGCCGCTTTCCGAATTCCGCCGCGGCCAGCCCCAAGATAGACATTGGAAAAGAATACTTAAGGCCGCCGATAGCCTAGCAGGTACCAATATCTACCTAGATGATATGCCCGGCATTACCATTAACGAACTCTCCACAAAAATGAGGCTTATGGTACAAAAACATCATGTGAACCTAATTATTGTTGATTACCTGCAGCTTATTACTGGCTCCGACCAGAGAAGCACTCGGGAACAACAGGTTTCCAGTATTTCTAAGCAGCTAAAAAACTTAGCCCGGCAGCTAAGCATTCCTGTTATCGCGCTTACGCAGCTCAACAGATCGCCCGATCAAAGAGATGATAAAAGACCACGGCTTTCCGATATTCGCGAATCTGGAGCCATTGAACAAGATGCCGATATCGTTATGCTCCTGCACAGGCCGCCCACTACAGAGCAGCAGTCAATGGATGATGAAATGGTAGAAACAGTAACCAACCTCATTATTGCTAAAAACCGCCATGGCCCTACCGGGAACATCAAGCTGGTATTTGAAGGTGAATTTGTGCGCTTCCGTGAATATTTGGAATAATTTACAATTTCAAGCAACCTAAAATAAGAAATATATTTAACATTGAATTTCTTGTGTACATCATTATTCATTGCTTTTTAAAAAGGGATTCAGCGAGAAATTCTGTGTTTCTTTCAGTGTTTTATCGTAGCTTAGTATGCCTAAGCTAATTTCCGAAAGCAATCGTCTGCGTTTTTCTTTATCAAGTAAGAATTTCAAATCTTCTTCATTAGAAATAAAGCCTAGCTCCAACAAAACCGCAGGCATAATTACGCTACGCAAGACATAGAAATTATCGCTTTTTGCTAGCTCAGAATTTAAAGCATAATCTGAAATGTTCATCTGCAGCAACTGCAAAAGTCCTTCAGCAAAGAATTTGCTTTCCCATTGGTATTGCGTAGTCGTGAAATATGAAAAAATTTTTTTAACTTCTTCTTCTTCATCTACTTTGAAAGGGAAATTTTTTAGATGATAGTGTACTCGTTGCTGGCTAAGCCGCTCATCTACTTTTAAGTAGTAAAGCTCAAAGCCCCGAACATAAGGCGATGGCCAAGCATTTAAATGCAATGAAATGAATAAGGCATTTTCTCCTTCTGCCAGACTCTTATGGGCACGGCGACTGCGTTCTGCTAAAGAAACATATTCATCTCTTGTTCTGGTAAGAATGACTCTTAAGAGAGGCAGCTTCTTGCGCAATTCTCTTTGAAGCTGTTTCGCATATCGCAAAACTAAAGTTTTTTCTTTATAGGCAAAGAATACCGCTCCGGGATCTCTTCCGCCATGGCCTGGGTCAATGATAACAAGTTTTAGCCCCTCATTTTTCTGGCTAAGCCCGGGTTCTGCAGTTTTTTTTGATAGCGGCAAAACGCCTGCTCCCCTTAGCCATGGCGGCTCTATGTTTTGCTTCTTTTCGCTTACGCTGGCCTGCAGAGTTTCCTCGCTTAGCTCATCAGAGAATTTTTTAGGCGGCTGTATTTCGGGCGGCTGTATTTCGGGCGGTTGTATATTTGCTCGAATTTTTTCCAGATAAAAAACGGCAAGCTCCCTGAAAAGCGCAGCATCTTCTTTTTTTAAGGCCAAACCATACAAGGCATTCTCTGGCGGGAATTGCAGCCGATACATATGGCCTTCAGCCCATAAAAGTTTAATGCCATAGCGGAATTGAACTTCTAGCTTCCCCGCAAAACTGCTATGCTTAGCCAGCAGCCCTACAAGACCGATATCTTCAAATTTTTCTACCGAAAACCCTAGCTCTTTTAGCACAGCAGCAGGATACACAAGCTCGCTGCTCTGCTCTGCTTTTAAAAAACAATTTCCGCCTACACAGAAGAACAGAAAAACAAAGCTAAAACTAAAAACCTTTGCCATTTCAAATTCCATTGCCTTTTTAACAGGTAACATGTAAAGCAAATCACGGCGAAACCGTAACTATTTTCTTTGATACCAGCTGGCCACAGGCAGCTCCAATATCATCGCCTTTCTTGTATCGTTGTGTGGCTACTATTCCTTGTGCCTGTAACTGCTCTATAAAAAAAGCAATGCGCTGCTGGCTAGAAGGCTTATAGGGCTTTCCCTGGACTTTATTATAGGCAATAAAGTTCACCTTCACAAACAATGGCTTTAAAAATTCGATGAGCGCCTTAAGATGAGCATCGCTATCGTTAAGGTCTTTTAACATAATGTATTCCACAAACACAGCTTGGTTTTTTTGGCGACTATAATATTGCATAGCCTTGGCTATTTGCAAAAGCGATATGTTTTTCAGGTCGGGCATAAGCTCTGCCCGGCTCTCATCTATGGCACTGTGCAGGGAAAGCGATAGCCTTATGTTAAGGCTATGGCCTGCAAGCTCCTCAATGCCACGGAGAATTCCGCTGGTTGAAATGGCAATTCTTCGTGAAGAAATCCCAAATCCGCGAAAAGACTGGTCCTTGCCACAGAGAATATCTAAAGCTAAAAAAACATTTTTTCTATTCAAAAAAGGCTCGCCCATGCCCATAAACACTATTCTTTTTATCGGCCTGTTGCTAAGGGCTGCCAGCATCAGATATTGGCTAACTATCTCGCCGCTACTCAAATTGCCCAACATGCCCATAGTACCCGTAGCACAGAAACGGCAGGCTAGAGAACATCCTTTTTGCGATGACAAGCAAAGAATATAGCCTTTGTTAGCAAGACCATCATCTATAAGCACCGCTTCAATAGTATGCCCACTTTGCGTTCGTAAGAGGAATTTTACAGTTTGGTCCTTGCCAGAATTCACTTGGCTTACTAAACTTAAAGACGGTAGGAAAAAATTCTGCGCTAATATCTCTCGGTTTTTCTTCGAGATGTTTGTGAATTCTGCGAAATTTGTGGCTTTTTTAACAAAAACCCAATCTTCCAGCTGCTTGAAAAAATACCGCTTCTCATGCGAGAAAAAGGCATGTAACTGCTCTATGAATTTTGGATGTAAAGATTCAATGAAATCGTATCGAGGAGATTCCATGTTATGTCAAAATAACACATGAAGCTATGATGCTTACAAAAAAGAAAAAGTGAAAAAGTGCTGTTGGCAACGTTCTACTCTCCCACCACAGAAGTGGCAGTACCATCGACGCTGAAAGGCTTAACTGCTGTGTTCGGGATGGAAACAGGTGTTTCCCCTTCGCTATGATCACCAACAACAACTTTGATTAGAGTATAGCATGAAATACATGAAAGTCAATGTTTTTTCAAATTCCATGCTTTGCTTGGTCTTTGAAAACAAAAACTAAGTTTAGCTTTATTAAATTTTTTCAAGCTTTATTTGTTTTTCATAATAAATTCTTCTTCTGCCATAGCAGCATGCCATGAATACAGCTCAAAAAAGCAGAGCCAAAGAACAAGAAAATAAAGCTAAGGCTAAGGCTTGTTTTTGGCTCTCCGCAAAAAAGCAGCCATTGCTAAACCGATGAAATTCTCATCGGTTGTTAAGGCATAGGATTTTTCAGCCGAAGCCCTTAAGCCTTCACGAAGAATACCTTGCTCTAAGCGAAGACTGAGAAGAGCCATTGAATAGGCTTTCGAAAATTCGGGATGTCCTTGCATGGCAAGAACCTTTGTCCCATAAGAAAACATAGCTATGGGACAAAAAGAGCTTTCAGCTAAAAGCTCTGCCCCTTTGGGTAGCGCGGTAACTTGATCTTGATGCGAGACGACAAGCGAAAATGAATCTCGCTCTATTTTCTTTAAACTCTTTAACCCAAGTTGTTCTTCAGCCTTTTTAAGAAACTGCCAAGAATGTACGCCAACCCCCCAGCCTTTGTCGCTCTTCGTCACCGGAGTGCCTAGGACATCGGCGATAAGCTGATGCCCAAAACAAATTCCAATAAGCGGAATTTCAGCTTTCAAAAGCTGCCCTACAAAAGTCTTCAATTTGCCAATCCAAGCGAGTTCTTCGTTCACACTATGGCGACTCCCACTTATAATATAGCCATCCATAGCTTGAATATTCTTTGGATACTCCTCTTTAACCACATCATAAGAGGTACATGAAAACTGATTAAACCGCGTATTTTCAGCCGCTTCCTTTTCCGAAGACATGCTAGCAATATCAAAAAGCATGCTTCTTATCATCTCATCGTAATCGGGGAAACTTTCAGAAAGCTCGCTTAAAACGCTATCGCATTTCAGAATTCCTAAAGAAAAAGGCTTTAGGCTCTTACGCTTAATTTTATTATCTATTTCAATCACTCACAAATTTCCTTCCATCATGTTTTACAAGAGCTTTCAGCTCATACCTCATAGAGTTTTTATAACTCTTTTATAGTATAAGGTATAAATTGCATTTTAATATCAAGCAAAATTTATATGCTTAAAGCCCATAAGCCCATAAGCCTTACATGCTCAAAATTAAAACGTTTGAAAGCTATAAACAAATTTTCGAAAAGAAAGAAGCGATGAAATATGACGCTGGGTCGCTGCCAAAGAAAACTAAGACGCTAAGGCCTGTCTTCTTTTTTTTCTATTTAGCAGCATAAATAAGCGATGAAATAAGATACTGGGTCGCTGCCAAAGAAAACTAAGACGCTAAGGCCTGTCTTCTTTTTTTTCTATCGAGTGCCATAGG
>JAUXHF010000220.1 GCA_030621685.1 Spirochaetota bacterium | reverse complement strand
CTAGGCTTACTATGTTCTTTTTGCAAGTAACGCAGAATAATGGCGTTTTCTATCTCTGTATTGAAGTCGCCGTAACGATTAACCATTGAGCCTACAAAGATCATGGCCACATCAAAGCTACTCCAAGGCTCTGGCATGAAATTGAATTGGCTAAATTGCTTAGGCAGGTAGAGTAGGGGGTCTTGCTGTATTTTCTCAAGATATTTATTTATCCCAGCAGCGTAACCTGCAAAAATAGAATAATCTTTCGTGCTAAGGGCTTGTAGCTGATTTTGAATAGATTCTGGGCTGTAGTTTTGTCGTATTTTCTTGTCGAATTCTAAATACTTAGAGCCGAGTATTTCTGCCATGCGTCCTTGGGTACTGCGCTTGGCTATTTCCATAGAGAACAGCCTATCTTCGGCAACTGCATGCCCGTAGCCGTAAAAAAGCCCATAGTTGTTTTGGGCGTAGATATGGGGGACTCCGTAGCCATCGCGTTTAATGAGCACTCTATTTTCTGGCAGCTTCTTTTCCTTAGTTTGCGTAGTAATGGCTATGAAAATGCCATAAAGCAAGAAGGATAGACTTACTCCTAAGATGGCGATAAAAAGCCAGTGTTTTATTGCTTTCATGTTTTAAGAATTTTCTGGCAGTTTCTTTTTCTTGATTTGCGTAGTAAATAAACTTTTTAATGTAAAGATTTCAGTGAGAAACATGAACGGAGCGCTTGTAAACGTAGGCCAAGGCTTCTAGGTTGTATTGCAAGCAGAGCATGAGGCAACGAGGGATAGGCGCATAATTTTAATCTTGAAAATAAATGTATTATAAAGCATTTTTAGAAGCCCCCTTCCAAATTTACGAGAAGCCAGGCCAGAAAAACTAGCTTAAAGTGTAACTACTGCTTATGCTTCTCGTAATATAAGATGTCTATACTATATATGGTATAGACATAGTATAATTTATAATAACAGAGCCATCTTGTTTTTTCTAGCATGTAAGCTGCTTGTTTTTTCTAGCATGTAAGCTGCTTGATATTTTCTAGCATGTAAGCTGCTTGATTGCTAGCTATCTGGCCTATGACGAGATTTAATGAGGCAGCCTTCTTTTTTTCATGATAAAAAGCATTCTAGGTGTTACATTAAGGAGTATACAGGAAAGAGGGAGCGTAAGCGTATTATGGGGCGTGCAGGCAAGGCATGATTTTGCTGGTTTTCTTGGCTGAAGGCTGAAGCAATAAAGATTCAATGAAACATATAAAACATAAATAAAAGAAGTAAGAAGTATGCAAAAAAGAAGTATTCTTTCTCGGCAACAAGCAAAAGAGTCAAGCAAGATAATGCTGGGCAGCAAGCAAGCAAGAGAGCGGTTGCCCCAAGAGATTGTTGATGAATTAAACAAGCATATCGTTTCGCAGGCCGAAGCGAAGAAGGCGGTGGCGATAGCCTTGCGGAATCGCTATCGAAGAAGACGCGTGAAAGGGGCTATTAAAGAAGAGATCTACCCTCGCAACATCCTTATGATAGGGAACACGGGTGTGGGCAAGACAGAAATAGCGCGGCGGCTGGCCAAATTAGCGGGTGCGCCGTTCATCAAGGTTGAAGCAACAAAGTTTACCGAGGTGGGCTATGTGGGGCGCGATGTCGAATCGATGGTTCGTGATCTTGTAGAAGTGGCTGTGGATGAAGAGAAGCGGCAGTTTATGGAAAAAGTGCGTCCGCTCACTAAGGAGCATGTAGAGGAGCTTCTGCTGGATGCTCTTTTGCCCGAGAGCAAGGGCATGCGTAAACCAACCAGTGTTTTTACGCAAGAAGATAGCAGTTTTTCTATTTCACTTTCTTTGAATAGCCGTAGGCATCAGCAGGAGCAGGGTTCGATGAGCAAAGAAGAGCTGCTTAAAAAACGAGAGACTTTATGGAACAGCAGAGAGAAACTTCGGCAGAAATTACGAGGCAAGTTGCTAGAAGAAAAACACATAGAAATAGAAGTGCCAGCCAATAATGTTTCCGAAGGAGGGCAGTTTTCGATGTTTCCATTTTCGGGATCGGAGCTTCCGCCAAACGAGTCTATGGGAACGGTCATGAAAAACATGATGAAAATGTTTTCTCAACGAGAGAAGGCGCAAGAGCTTACGGTGAAAAATGCCAGAGTGATATTAGAAGAACGTGTCAGTGAAAATTTGGTGGATACCGAAAAAGTTGTGGCCAATGCTAAAGAGCAAGTGGAGACTATGGGTATTTTGTTTATTGATGAAATTGATAAAATAGTCTCTCCCAAAGGCAGCGAGCGTATTGGCGCTGATGTTTCACGGCAAGGCGTGCAGCGTGATATTCTGCCTTTGGTAGAAGGATCGTCTGTAAACACACGTTATGGCGTGGTGAAAACAGATCATATTTTGTTTATCGCCTCGGGGGCTTTTCATGTGGCTTCGCCTGCCGATATGATTCCCGAATTGCAAGGAAGATTCCCCATCCGTGTCAAGTTAGAAGCCTTAGTGGCTAGCGATTTGAGACGTATTCTTGTTGAACCAGAGGCGGCGCTGACTAAGCAATATGCTGCGCTCTTAGAGACCGAGGGGCTTCTCTTGAAGTTTAGCGAGGATGCCTTAGATGCCATATCAGAGGCGGCCATGACTGTGAACACACGCTCTGAAGATATAGGGGCTAGAAGGCTTTTCACGCTTATGGAAAAACTTTTAGAGGAAATTCTTTTTAAGCCTCCTGTAAGTGGGCTTTCTAAAAAAACGTTTACGGTTACAAAGAAATACACTCAAGAGCGTCTAAAAGATATTCTGCCCAACGATGACCTAAGTAAATATTTACTGTAATAGATCTGCTTTGAAGCCTGTTAGTTACATGCAGCGCCTGTGCTTGGGCTATCAGTTTAAGGTTGTAGGTTTAAGGTTTAAGGCTGGGGCTGTTTTTTCTAGTTTAGAAAAAAGAACAAGAATGTAAAAAAACGTTTACGGTTACAAAGAAATACACTCAAGGAGCGTCTAAAAGATATTCTGCCTAGGCGATGACCTAAGTAAATATTTGCTGTAATAGATATGCTTTGAAGCCTGTTACATACAAGCGGCCTGCTTGGGCCTATCAGTTTAAGGTTTAAGGTTTAAGGTTTAAGGTTTAAGGTTTAAGGTTTAAGGTTTAAGGCTGGGGCTGTTTTTTCTAGTTTAGAAAATAAAGCAAGAAGGGAGAATGAGCGCTGGAAATTAATGATGAAGGTGACGGTGTTTCATGACACGTTCAATATCTTTTTTGCCTTGTTTTTGTTTTGCCGTAGCGCGTTTGTCATAGAATTTTTTGCCTTGACAGACAGCTAGGCGTACTTTCAACCATTGGTTTTTTAGGTATACTTCTAAAGGGACTAAAGTTCGTCCCTTTGTTTCAAGTTGCCGAGAAAGCCTTACAATCTCTTTTTTATTGAGTAAAAGATGGCAAGTACGGCGTGTCTGCTCTTCATTTTCTGAAAAAACTTTATTAGCATGAAGGTAGGGTTTTATGTGCATGTTAAGAAGAAGAACTTGACCGGTAGCCGTAATTCTAGCATAACTACCACTTAGGTTGATGCCCGATAA
>JAUXHF010000084.1 GCA_030621685.1 Spirochaetota bacterium | reverse complement strand
GGCTGTGATGGCAAATTTTTCACGAGTAATATTTTGCTTAGTGTAGTGTTCTATAAATCTTAATGGGCAGATGCTTGCCGGCTGTGATGGCAAATTTTTCACGAGTAATATTTTGTTTTGCGTAGTGGCCTATAAATCTTAATGGACGGATGCTTGCCGGCTGTGATGGCAAATTTTTCACGAGTAATATTTTGTTTGGCTGTTTAGCTGTTTGGATGTTAGGCCTTTATTTCTAGCATGATTTAGGGATAGTGAATATAGTGAAAATCTTAAAGAGTAAGATGCTTGCCAGCCATGAGGTCAAGAAGTTTTTCACGAGTAATATCTTGCTTGGCGTAGTGGCCTATGTTTCTACCACGATTAAGGATGGTGAAAAAATCGCCTACTTCGTGAGCATGATAAGAGTTATGCGTAATAAAAATAATTCCTATATTGCTGTCTCGTGCTTGAATGATGAAGTCAAGTACAATTTTAGATTGGCGCACACCTAAGGCGGCGGTAGGCTCATCGAAAATGATAACGTTCTTGCCAAAAAACAAAGCACGAGAGATGGCAAGGCATTGGCGTTCGCCGCCAGAAAGCGTCCCCACAGCCTGCTGGGTATTGCGGATATGAATACCTACTCTTTGCATTTCAGTTTTCACTATTTCATCAGATTTTTTAAAGTCTAGGGTTTTGAATATTTTGCCTTTACGCAGCTCTCGACCCATGAAGAAATTGCGTTGAATGCTCATAAGCGGCACCAAGGCTAAATCTTGAAACACCGTAGCCATGCCATAATCTAGGGCATCACGTGGCGATTTCAGCACGGTGAGGCTTCCATTTATCCACAGCTGGCCTTCGCTGGGCTGGTGGACTCCAGAAAGAATTTTGATCAAGGTAGATTTCCCGGCTCCGTTATCTCCTAGCAGGCAGGTTACGAAGCCACGTTTTACTTCAAAGGTGATATTTTTTAGGGCTACTACAGAACCAAAGTAACGGCTTACGTTTTCCAGCTTCATGATAACTTCGCCTTTTTTAGAAGAATTTTTTCTTGGTTCTGTTAGCGAGGCTTGTTTTGAAACTTGTTCCATGACTTCCCTTTTGTTATGCAGAAGTGTTTTTATTACTTCTTTGACGTAGCGTTGTTAATTCCTTCCTGTAGCTCGCTTTCGTAAAGAGTTACTTAAGACGACAGCCACTAAAACCATGAGTCCAAGGAAGATTTTAAACCAGTTGGCATCAACGCCAATGTAGTTAAGCCCTTGGCCAATAGTGCCAAAAATAAGAGCGCCTAAGGCCGCGCCGATGGTAGAACCGTAGCCTCCGGTGAGTAGGGTGCCGCCAATCACAGAGGAAATTATGGCTTCAAATTCCTTGAGTTCTCCGCGCAGGGCATCGGCGGAAGCGTTACTGAGTACTTGGATGGCAGCCAGAAGAAAGGCACAAAAAGCGGTGAACATGAAGAGGCCAATCTTCACTTTGCGTACGGGAACGCCCACATTGCGCGCGGCAATGGGATCGCCACCAGTAGCGAAAATCCAGTTCCCTAGCCTTGTTTTGCTTAAGACCCATGTTGTGACAATAATCAGCAGAAGCGCCCATACAAGAGAAGGTGAGATCCCGCCAACTAAAGAGGTGATCTCACCATTTTCATTTTCTAAACTTTCTAATAGGCCATGCTGTGCTAGCCAATCGAAGAAGCCTGTAAGCAGCTTCCCGCCGAAGAGCCATGCCAAAGGGTCATTTTGTATAAGCGTTTCTCTATCGAGGTAGGCCTGAGTTCTGTTGGTTATCGAGCGAATGAACACTAAGGCGGCTCCCCGAAGAATGAAAAGCATGGCAAGAGTGACAATGAACGAAGGCAGGCCCGTTTTAACCACTAAAATACCGTTGATGTAGCCAATAAGCATGGCCAGCCCAAAGGTAAGGAAAAGAGTAGCATAAATAGGTATGCCTAACTCACTGGGCAATACGGCTAAAAATACGCTTAAGAAGCCAATAGTAGAACCGATGGAAAGATCGAATTCGCCGCCAATCATAAGCATGGAGGCGCCAATGGCAATGATCGCTAATTCAGCGGAAAGCTCTAAAAATGTAAATATTCCTAGCGAGGAAAACATGCCGGAAGTTGCGGCGGTGAGTCCGAAAAATGTAAAAATTATGATGACTCCGCCTATCGAAGCCATTTCAGGGCGTATGAGTAATTTGGAAAAAACTGAAATCTTGCGAACACGCTCATCCATCGGCGTCTCTTTTGCGTGTTTGTTCAAGAATATTTCTCCGCTCTGTTTTCTTTCTATATTTTGCTTCTTTCTTTTCTTGCTTCTTTCTTTTTTTCTTAGTACCGGGGTTTTGGGAGTGAGCTAAGAATTAAGAAACTAAGAAAATGAGCTAGTAGTTTGCGAAAAATACGGCAGGTAAGTAAAAAGTAAAAATCTATAAAATTCTAGTATTGGAAATAAAGTTTAGTAAAGCCGTAAAATAAGACCCGCCGGATCCTGCTGAAAGTTTGTAAGCAAGCCTCTTTTCCTGCTTAGAAAGAAACAGAAAAAGAGGCTGTTAACAAATACGAGGTTAGCTTTTTATCATCGATAACCTTTCTTTGAAAGGTTAATGACTTTATCAGCATTTTTGGGAGTTACAAAGCCAGGGCCAGTAAGCACAACGCCCGAAGGAATAGTAGCGTAGCGTTTTAGCTGAACAAGGAAAACAGCCGGAAGGTAGCCTTGTAGGTAGGGTTGTTGATCAATCAAAAAAGAAACCTTGCCATTTTTAACAGCGCTAAGCAGGCGCGGCGAAAGGTCGAAAGAAGCTACTTTAATAGAATTAACTTTTCCAAGGCTCTCAACAGCAGTAAGGGCTGGTTCGCCGCTAAGCGGGCCAAGGGCGAAAACAGCATCAATAGAACTATCTCGGCGAAGTCTGGCCGTAACAATGGATTTAATCTCGCTAGGGTCTTTACTAACAGCAATGACTTCGGCGTCACCGAAATTTTTAGTGAAGCCTTCAGCGCGCAGGTCAAGGGCAACGTTTCCCACCTCATGGTTTAAGATGATAGCTTTTTTGGCACCAAGCGATTTCATTCTTGTTCCGCCGCCCAGGCCAGCTTCATATTCAGTTTGTCCAACATGCACAGAAACGCCAAGCTCTCGAAATACATCCGAGCCGGAGTTCAGTGAGACTACTGGAATGCCAGAGCGTACAGCACGGCGAATGGATGGGCCAAGCGCATTGGCATCGGGAATAGAAACAGCTAGCCCGTCTGGTTTTTCTGCCACAGCCTGATCGATAAGCCTCGCCATTTCTACCATATCATACGTAGAGGGCGATCTAAAGTAAACTCTTGCTCTGTCTGGAGCACGCCGAAAATCTTTATCGGCTTGGTTTACGGCGTTTTTTACAATTCCCCAAAATGGGTCATCCGCAGATCCGTGAACTACGTATATTATTTTCATCGCCGCATTAGCAAAGCTTAAGCAAAAAATACTTGCTAAAAAGATAGCTGTAAGTATGCGTGTAATTTTTTTGATTGTCATATTGAATGTTCTCCAAGTGTTGGTTTTATAATATTGTTATAAAAGTGTTTTCTAAACATCATTTTATAGCAGGCTTTATATAATAAAAATATTACATAAAGTAAGCATGCTTACAAAATTAATCTAGGTATTTTTTTTAATTTTTTGAGCTTTTGGAAGCTCTGAGTAATTTAAACTAAAATTAAGCTAAAATTAAGCTAAAATTAAACTAAAAATGCTCGCATAAGTTTGAATTTTGAGAATATTCTTAAGTTTTGTATAGTTATTATAACTATACTCTTAAGTCCTTAAATTAGCAAGCCTACGTTAGCTTAAGTTAGCTTACGTTCGTTTTTTAAAACTTCAAAAAGCTAAGCCAAGCCAAGACTTTGCTTGAATAATTGATAGAATACTTTATTATACAAGAAAAGGGAAAGGCTGCTATGGAAAAAAAAGAAAGAGAGGCGCGAGAGATGAAAGAGATGAAACAAAAAGCCAGCGATACAGTGGAAGATTACATAAAAGTAATTTATCAGCTTGCTTATGAAAATGAGGGCAGAGAAATTACGGTTAGCCAGCTAACTAAGAAAATGCGGCTGAAAAGCTCTGCTGTGTACAGTATGCTATCGAAATTATCAGGTCAAAATCTGTTGAGTTATCAAGCACATAAAGGTGTGAAACTTAGCGATACGGGCAGTGTTTTGGCTTTGAAATTGATTCGGAGACATCGTTTATGGGAGAGTTTTCTCTATGAGAAACTAGGCTTTGATTGGGGCGAGCTTCATGAGTTAGCTGAAAAACTTGAACATGTTAGCTCTGATGAACTCACGGCAAAACTAGAAGCCTTTTTAGGATATCCTAAAAATGACCCCCACGGAGATCCTATTCCCGATGTGCTAGGAAACATGCAAAGCGAGGCTAACCTTATTAAGCTTAGTAAGCTGAAAACAGGCGAGGTGGCCAGTATTGCGCGGATTGTAGAAACGAACAAATCGCTGCTTTTTTACCTTAAACAAACAGAGCTTACCATTGGCAAGGATATTAAAATGCTGGGCTATAACAATTTTGATTCTTCGTATCATGTGCAAACAGATAAGGGGCAAGCCGTTTTTGTTTCAGAGAAAACAGCCAACATCATGCTTGTTACGAAGAACGAGGAAGAAAGCGAAAATCTTGCTTAAGAGAAAACAAGCTTGCATGGCATGGCATGGCATCGGTTAGAGTTTTTTTAGAATTCTGCTACTTAGAAGCGTGAAAACAAAGAGTAATCCCATGGCGCTGCCAATGGAGCCGGCTATGGAAAAATCACCAAGGGCAGCAAGGCCGTAGCCAGCCATGCTAGAAAATACGGCAAATAGCGTAGCCAGTATCAGCAGACTCTTCAAGCTACGAGCAAAGAAAAACGCCGTTGCCGGCGGCACAGCAAAGAAACTTAGAGCCAGCAGCGTGCCTACCGCATCAAAGGCGCTAATGGCTGTTAAGGTGGCTAAAAAAACAAGTGCATACTGAAAAACCCTAGGAGACAGCCCTGCCTGCACGGCAAAGACTGTATCGAACAATACCGATACGAGCTGTTTATAAAGCAGAGCTATAAACAGAATATTGAGGAAGAGTACACTAAGCCCAATAAAAAGAGCCTTCGGCAAGGATACAGCATACAGCCCAAAGAAAGAAAATGAAATACGCTGAAACGGAGCAAAGGCTAATTCGCCAAGCATAACAGCATCGCTATCTAAATGTACTTTTTCGCCAAACAGGTTTATAGCGGCCAGTGCTAAAGCGAAAAAAAAAGAGAGCAACAATACCTGAGCGGCATCTATTTTTACGAAGGCAAGGCTAGAAAAATACTCACTAGCGGCAAGACAAAGCAACCCACTTAACGAGGCACTAAGAAGCAGCCATGGGGAATTAAGACTTTGCGTTATAAAAAAACCTAAGACAAACCCGAGTAGCACCGAGTGTGCTACCGTATCGGCAACCAGCGAACGCCTTTTTAAAAAAAGCAGGCTGCCAATAAGCGCGCCGTTGCAGGCTACGGTTATGGCGATGAGCGCTATTTGAAGACTAGCTGACATAATATAATTGCTGTTTTAGCGCGCCGTTGCAAGCTACGGTTATGGCGATGAGCGCTATTTGAGGACTAGCTGGAATATTAGCTGGAATAAGACTAGCTGGAATAAGACTAGCTGGAATATTAGCTGGAATAAGACTAGCTGGGATGTTAGCTGGCATAGTAATTGCTGTTTTTTTTTGTTGCCTTGATGGATTACCGTACCTGCAACCAGCGAACGCCTTTTTGAAGAAAGCAAGCTACGGTTATGGCGATGAGCGCTATTTGAAGACTAGCTGGCATAGTAATTGCTGTTTTTTTTGCTGCCTTGATAGCTTTGTTTTGGCCGCTGGTGCTGCTGGCCTGAGCGTAGAGCTTGTTTTATTTTATAAGCCAATAACAACAGTATAGTAAGGCTGCAAATAAGCAAGGCAGTAGCCGAGGCTTCACTAAAGCGAGAAAAAGTAGAGCCAATAAGGCTGCCACCTAACGTAGCCAAAAGACTGAAAAAACAGCTAAGCAGAATAAGGGGAGTGAAGCGTTTTACAAGCACTCTGGCGGCAAGCGCCGGAGCGACAAACATGCAACTTACCAACACAACCCCCATAAAGGGCAGAGAAACGGCTACGGCCGTACAGAGAACAAGAGAGAACCATAAATCTAGGCTACGAGTGTTTAAGCCGAGTAGTTTTGCCAAGGTTACATCGAAACAGAGAATGGCAAGTTTTCGGCGAAACAAGGCCACGTAGCCACATAGAAAAATCATCAGGAGGAGTAAAAAAAAAAGCTCTGCCAAGCTGATGGAGGCAGGGTTGCCCAGCAGGTAGCGTCTTAAGGCGCCAAAACTATATTCTGCGCGTAGTTCTGCTTTGGCATATTCAAAAAAGGGAGTGTGGATAATACGACTGAGTATCATAAGCCCTAAGGCAAAATAACTAGAGAACACCACAGCTAAGATGGCATCGTTTTTCAGTTTTGTATATCGCCGCAGCTTTGAAACGCTCCATGCCGCCAGGATGGCGGCGGCTAAGGCGCCAACAAACACTAAGAAACTTAAATAGACCGAGCGAAGAAAATTGTTTCGCTCTAATCCGTTGCTGTCAAGCCCGGCTGCCGATAGCAGAGAATCGAAAAGCAATAACAGGAGTGGGGCTACGGCTAACATAAAGGCAATGCCAAAAAGCGAGGTATGGGCTACGGCATCAGCAAAAAAACTCTCGGTTCGTAGCAGCACAAAGGGGCTTAACAAACCGGCGCTTAGCCCAAAGGCTAGGCAGCCCCATAACACAAGATTACCTGTGGAAAAAAAATCGCTTAAAAAAGCCAGTTGCATATAGGATTATTAATTTATAATTTTCTGCTACATGAGAAGTTTAAAGAAGGAAATCTACACCGTAAGCCAGCCGCAAGTTTTCAGCGCTCACAGCTTCTTTGGGAGTTCCTGCTGCAATAAGCTGTTTGTTCATAAAAACGGTGTAATCAAAATAACGCGGTAGTGTTTGTAAGTTATGATGAACCACAACAATGGTTTTTCCTGCTTGCTGAAGTTCATGCCAAATCTGAACGAGAGTTTGTTCGGTTTTTGCATCTACAGAGTTAAGGGGTTCATCCATGAGGTAAACCTCGGCATTTTGAACGAGAGCGCGGGCCAAGAGCAGACGTTGCCGCTGCCCTAAAGAAAGGTCGCTTATGGGTCTTTTCGATAAATCGGCTATTCCAAGTTTTTCTAGGGCTGCCTGGGTTGCTTGTTTCTGAGTTCTGCGTATTGGTTTTAGCCAGCCATGTTTAGCATAACTACCCATAAGGGCGCAATCTAGTACAGTTAGCGGGAAATGCCAATCTAGGCTGCTTTCTTGCGGAAGGTAAGAAATTTTAAGCCTGGCATGTTTTGAAAGGGGCAAGCTATGGCCTAAGATGGAGGCAGAGCTATACTGCATGGAAGATGTTGGCAGGAGGCCTAAAAATCCTTTTAAGAAAGTAGACTTTCCGGCTCCATTGGGCCCGGCAATTGCGGCTATCTTGCCTTTCTCGATGGAAAACGAAAGCTTATCTACGGCTAGCATCTCTCCGTAGGAAATAGAGAAGTTTTCTACGGCCAGGGCGCTGTTGTTTGCTGTTATTTTGCTGTTGTTGCTCATTTATAAGAGGTTAATAAGAGGTTTAAAATTAGTTTAAGAAAGTATATTTTCTGGCTTCCCAGTTTTTCGTGTCCGGCGAGTTAATTGCGGCTATTCTGCCTTTCTGGGTGGAAAACGAAAGCTTATCTACGGCTAGCATCTCTCCGTAGGAAATAGAGAAGTTTTCTATGGCCAGGGCTGTTATTTGCTGTTGTT
>JAUXHF010000214.1 GCA_030621685.1 Spirochaetota bacterium | reverse complement strand
AAGTGGCATGGAGAGAAAAATCTGCTTAACTTTTCTGCTTAACTTTAATGCCACAGAGGAAGAACGGGCAGAAAACCGCCGCGTTGAACCTTATCTTGTTCGCTAATACCAATCTTTGGGCTATTCGTGTTGAATCGGTGGCAGAATTCCTTGTTAATAATTTTGTTTTGCCTAGCCAGATGGAAAAAGTGGCATGGAGAGAAAAATCTGCTTAACTTTTCTGCTTAACTTTAATGCCACAGAGGAAGAACGGGCAGAAAACCGCTGCGTTGAACCTTATCTTGTTCGCTAAGCCTAACGTAAAAGCATTTTTATGGTATTATTAAAGCATTATACAAAACATGCTATAAAACAGGCAAGGATTTGAAACCTAAGCGAAACCTAAGCATATGTATAGAGAATTAGTTTATAAGAAATTAAAAAAATTTAGCTTTGGAGCAAGGGTATTTTCGTGAAAAATAAAACAAGTATTTTTAAAGGCTTTTTTAAAGCGAGCCGTGCAAGCTCTGCCATCCTAGGGTGCTGGCTACTTATTTTCTTTTTTCTACAAGTGCATGCGCGCGCGCCATTAGTAAAGGGCGCCGAAATTCAACAACTAGGACGTACGCTTACGGCCTTTAGTCTTGGAGGAGCCTCTCTTGGAGAAAGTATTGGCGCTGATATGCTGGGTGACGATGTTACAGCTGCCGCTCGAATTTTGCGGCAGAATGCATCCTTCCAGATGCTGGGCATACAGGCTGAGAGTAGTCTATTGGGGCTAGGCTATATCATTCCTACCTCGTATGGAGTGTTTGGCGTAGATATAAGCTCGCATGTTCCCATAGGCCCGCAGATAACCAATGAAGTAGGCTATTTTTTCACACTCTCGGGTAGTTTTTCTAAGCGCATTTCACGATTTATAGATTTTGGATTCCGTCTTAGTATTGATTACGCTCTTCCTAATCCCATAGATGTGGCTGAGGATAGCGATGATAGAAGAGAAGAAGATAGGCTAGAAAAAGTGCGTATTCCGGCTGGGGTGAATGTTGATATTGGGGTAAGCTTTCTTTCAGAGACCGATATTGTAAAACGTGGTTTTTCTGTGCGGAATGTCCGCTATGGCTTTATGATAAGAAATGCCGGACTTGTGCCTTTTTACAGCTCGGCTACCGGCAAGGATCTTTTTGTTAAGACTATTGATATTTTCAACATGGGTTTAGGTTTTGACTTTATCAGCGTTGGTAAATTGCGAGACCCCTATACCAGAGAAACTGGTGAGAGCAAAGGCTTTGTAAGCCGCCTTGTTCTAGAAGCTGGGCTGAATTATCCTATTAACTTTCACATCGAAGGAGGCATTCGTAATTCAATGTACACAGGGCTGCAAAGTTTTCCTGAATTTTCATTCACCATCGGCTCTTTCTATAATCCCCTCGTTAAAGAGATTTTCCCATTGAGCACTGGCCTGGGTTTTCACTTTCGGGCCGATGACGTTGATATTACCCTGCGCGCTCTTGCGGCTCTTTTGAAGCCTGAAGAAAGTTACGATGTTACCGGCTTTTGGGTGGGCGTGAATATTGCCATCCGTTTTGGTTACAGAGACCTCTCTGCTCCCGATATTCAAAACAGCAAGCTGGAAGGTGAAGGTGAAATCCCTTTTAGCGATGAAATTTTAGAGCCTTAATATTAATATCCTTGATACGTAACTTCTTTTGCTTCGAAGATATAACGTAGGCAGTAGGCAGTAGGCAGTTATGAAAAATTATTTTTAAAAACATACCCTTGCAAAACATGAAAAATCTTTTAATTCTCTCTTCCATTATTGTGCTTAGTTTTTTTGCCCTGCCCTTGTTTGGACAAAAGGCTGAAGTCACAAATTTCACGAACACCGAGCGCTATTTTTCGCCTAACCTGGATGGGGAAAAAGATAGCATTTTTATCCCCCTAAACATTAGCGAGAATAAGGGCTTAGTGGAATGGCGACTTCGTTTCTATAAGCAGAATGAGCAGACGAAGAAATTTAAGCTGATAATAGATTTCTCATCGCTAAGTGCCCAAGAGCTGCGCCGAGTTACAGCAAAAGGGTTTTTCAAACGTATTTTCGAGAAAAACAAAGGCTTGGAACTGCCAGCCTCAATTGAATGGGATGGAAGAGATACCAATGGAAAAAGACTTGCCGATGGTCTGTACTACTTCAGCATCTATGCCCGCGATGCCGGTGCTAACGAAACGCAGAGCCCTTTGCTGCCACTGGTAATAGATAGGGTAGCTCCAGAAACACGGTTTGAGCTAGAAGATACTATTTTTTCACCCAATGGCGATGGTCGTAAGGAGACTCTTGCCATGACGCTAAGCCGTTCTAATTTTGCTCGTTTGGATACTTGGAATTTGCGTATTATAAATACAAATGAAGAAACCGTGAAAACCTTTACAGGAAAAAATGAAGAAGACCTCGTTTGGGATGGCCTAGATGATCTTGGCGAAGAGGCAGCCGAAGGCCTGTATCGCATTGAGCTACAAAGTGAAGATTTTGCTGCCAATGTTTTTAACGATGAAGCAAAAAGTTTTCGTTTAGTAAGAACCATAGAGCAAGCAGCCTTCTCGCTCTCGCTGGCGGCCTTTTCTCCCAACAAAGATGGTTTTTACGATTCTGTTTCAATGGATAGCCGGCTTTCTAGTGAGGATGGCCTCTTGGAATGGAAGATTGAAATGCGCCAGCAAAATTTAGATAAACAGAATAAGACCGAACCCAGCATTCTGCTACAAGGTGGAAAGCAGCGTCTGAAGAAGACTATTTTATTTGAAGGCCTAACGCCCCAAGGAGAAAAATTCTTAGATGGCGCTTATGAATTACAGTTAAGCGCTAAGTTTAACTCGGGAAATATTGCAAAAAGCAAAGTTGTTTCCCTGATGCTCGATACCACAAAACCACAGCTACGCGTAGCCGCTGCTGGCAAATTTTTTAATCCCCAGGCAGTAAGCGGCGGGATAACTAAGATGGAACTTCGCCAGCAAGTCATGGGCCAGCCCGAAGATATTTACCAAGGCTTCATTGTGGACGCTGAAACCGAAGAACTTGTTTTAGAAACGCCGCCAAGCTCGGGGTCCATAGCGCCGATTTTCGTTTGGGATGGCAAGAATGCTGAAGGCGAAACACTTGCTGGAAAATATAAATATGTGCTTAAAGGCGAAGATGCGCTGGCTAACGTGGCCTTAGTGGAAACAGAAACTTTCGAATTGCTTACCGAAAAACCTGAGATTTCGCTGAATGTTTCAGAGCGTGTCTTCTCGCCAAACATGCCCCAGGGCGATGGCAGAAAAGATACGGTAACCATGACCATAGAAATTAGCCATGCCTACGCTTTGCTCCTAACAGATGGCAAGCTAAGCGTGGCAACAGACGAAGGCTCGAAAATTGTGAAAACCTTTACTCTTACAAAAACGGGCGCGCAGCCTGTGAAGCAGCCTGGCTCTGCGGGCCTGCAGAAGGCTTTTGTGCTGACCTGGGATGGAAAACAAGATGACGGCAGCATGGCAACAAATGGGCGTTATAAAATGAAAGTGCGGGTAAATTTCTCGACAGGGGAGAAGCTGGAAACGCTGGTAAAAAAAGTTTTTCTTGATACGCAGCCAGTTCTTGTTACCGCGACTCCTTCGTTTCTTGTCTTCTCGCCTAATGGTGATGGCAATAAAGATGTGCTTTCCTTGAAGAACAAGCAGC
>JAUXHF010000283.1 GCA_030621685.1 Spirochaetota bacterium | reverse complement strand
ACTGCTTTTTGAAGGACTGAATGCCGGTGGCATTGCCGCTGGCGGGCAGCTTACCACCACTACCGAAGTCGAGAATTTCCCCGGATTTCCCGATGGCATTAGCGGCCCAGATTTAATGGATAGGATGCGAGCGCAATCTATACGCTACGGCACAAAAATTGAAACACAAACCATTGGCCGCGTGGATTTCACCGAAAGCACCCCTCGTGTTTACGCCAACGAAAAAGAATATAAAGCCGCTAGCCTCATTATTGCTACGGGAGCTACCGCTAAGCGCTTGCATGTACGCGGCGAGAAAAACTATTGGCAAAGAGGCGTTTCTGCATGTGCTGTTTGCGATGGGCCTTTGCCTTTTTTCAGAGGCAAAAAACTCTTCGTGATTGGCGGCGGCGATAGCGCTTGTGAAGAAGCCCTCTTTCTTACAAAGTATGCCAGCGAAGTCTTTCTTGTACATCGCCGTGACAGTCTTCGTGCTTCTCCCATTATGGCTAATCGTGTGCTGGAACACAAGAAAATTACAATGCTTTGGAATTCTACCTTGCTGGCTGTTCATGGCAACGAAAAGTTTCTCAGCTCGGTTACCCTCATGAACCTTAGTCGCAACAAAGAGCAAAACTTGGAAGCCGGAGGGCTGTTTTACGCTATTGGACATAGCCCCAATACCAGCTTCCTCGATGGCGCTGTAACTTTAGATGCTGAGGGCTACATAAGCATTACCCAGGGCAGCTGCCATACCAGCGTGGCAGGAGTTTTTGCCGCCGGCGATGTCTATGATAAACACTATCGCCAAGCCATAACCGCTGCATCTAGCGGCTGTATGGCTTTTTTTGAGGCCGAAGCTTTTCTTTCTAAGCATCACTTGCTAGATTGATAGGCTTGCTATATACTATAGCATAACTATAGCATAAAAAACGTACAGGGTTCTTCAGAAGATGGCTTTAGCAATTGAGGCACGCTCTCTTCAGAAAAGCCTTGGTGGAAGAAAAATACTGCTTAAGGTATCACTGTCTCTTGAGTTTGGGCAGGTGCTGGGCCTGCTGGGCGTGAACGGGGCTGGGAAAACAAGCTTATTGCAAATTCTTAGCGGGCAGCTGTATGCCGATAGCGGAGAGCTTTTCATTCATGGCATAGATGCCTTTCGTTACCCTAAGAAAGTTCGCCGCCTCATCGGAGCCCCTTTTGAAAATCCGCCGCTTTACCATGAACTTTGCGTAGAAGAATTCCTGCTCTTTGCCTGTGGACTCAAGGGTTTTTCCAGCAAAGTACAGCGCCTTGAAACACAGGAAGCCTTAGCAGAGGGAAGACTAAAACCTTACAAAAAAAAATTGCTAGGCCAGCTCTCTAAAGGCTTTCGTCAGCGGGTGGCTTTAGCGGCAAGCTTCATAGGCAATCCGCCTCTTGTTTTTCTAGATGAACCTTCTGCCTCCTTAGATCCCGATCATGCCAAGGAACTACGCACACGCATGGCCCGTGAACGCGGGAAAAAAACTTTCGTCTTCTCTTCTCATATCCTAAGCGAAGTCCAGCAAGTGGCAACGCAAGTAGCCATATTACATCACGGAAAATTGCTAGACCATTTCTCACTTCTGCCCCCCCATGCCTATGCCTCCTTTCAAAATCAGCCAGCCTTTCGCAAAACCAGCACCTTAGAAAATTTCAAAAAAAATCCATCCTATCCTAGCTTTCATTCTCCTCATATTGTTATTTTGCTTTACCTATTTGAAACTCCAGCGCCCAGTTCTACGGCTGCCTCAAATAAAAATAAGCCTAGCCAAAATACTTCTGTTTCCAAAAATTCTGTTTCCAAAAATTCTGTTTTCCCGAATTACTATTCCCAATTACAAACGCTGCTGAGCCAAACGCACCTTACAGCCTCTCATCCAGAGGAGAATCCTAGCCTCCAACCCCAAAACCAAGATCCATATTCTCTGGCTACGCTTAGCCAAGGGCTTGATATACAAATTTCCTGCGACATTTTTCCAGATTTCAAAGCTGACATGCCAGCGCTCGCATCGCTTTCTTCAACAAGCTCGCTAACGCAACCGCTAACGCTAACGCAACCGCAGACGCAAAGCGAAGCTGCAAAAGAGTATCGCCTGCGTATTGATGTTTGCTCATCTGATGCTTCAAGCCCAAGCCCAAACCTCACACCACCAGCTGAAACTCTTGAAGAAAAAACAAAGGCCTTAGCTTCCTCACTGCTCTCTTTTTCTCTTGCCCAGGGGCTTAAGGTAAGCCACCTTGAAATCCAGCCGCCCAGCTTAGAAGAACACTTCCT
>JAUXHF010000352.1 GCA_030621685.1 Spirochaetota bacterium | reverse complement strand
TATATCGCTTGGCCCTTAACGACTTAAGATAGGCCTTCCTCGTAAGCTCGTATTCTTCTTTCGCCTCGGCGACTTGCTGTGCCAGTGTGAAATCTTCCATAATTAATTTTCTCCTTTTATTTGTTTTATAATTATATGTGAGGCGACAAAGCCTTCCCGTTTTTCTCTTATTACCTCATATTTCTTTAAAGCTCTAATTTGCGAAATAGCGCGTTCTACGGTGGTTGTCATGCACGAAAACTCGGCGGCTATCTCTATAGAATGCTGGGCAGGCTTTCCTGCTTCTGCTCTGTTAATTAATTCGCAAGCGACAGTCTGTGCCTTGTTCATAGTTGTTCCTTTCATTTTTTATCTCCGTATAAATTTTATCATAGATCGCTTAAATCAACACGTTGTTTTACAGAAAAAATACTTTCGCCTGTCATATTTCTGTTCACAAGAAATGGAGTTTTCAAATCAGGATTTAAAATTGTTAAAGCCGCCAAAGCATAAACACGAATATCAATAGCCTCGTTGCGTTCATAGGTTTTCACCCATTTTTGATAAACATAACCACTGCTATCTCGTTTCATTACAATCCGTTCACTCGTTAGCATTTTGAAATATTCTTCGTTATAATTCGCGTTATTTTTAGGAAAATAACACTTGCCTTTTCCGGCTTCATCAATTTTCAATTTGGCGTAGATTTCTTCTTTGGCCGTGTCCGTCCCTAGAAAGTACAGCGGGCTAGAATATTTTTGTTCTTGCTTTTTTTTACCGCCCATCACGCCTAATTTTTCTATGATGCCAGCACCTCTTTTGTTGCTCCCTTTAATGGCCAGCCATTTTCTTGGCCGATGTTTTGTCACGAATTGATAGACTTGCTGCGTGAAATGCCCCCCGCTATCGATGCAGGCGCAAGCTATCATTATCTCGCCGTTTTTATGCGGGTATTTTTTTAGCAAGATTTCTTCTAATTTCTGCCACAGTTCTTCAAGCGCAGGCGAGCCGTTAAGAACAATGTAATCGATGCCCCAGCAGTCGCCGCCTTGGCCGTAGCCAACAATTTCAAGTTCCAATCGATCGTCTTGCACATCAACGCCAGCCACAAGAACATTCACGCCTTCTGGTATCGCGCTTGCATATTTAATTCGCCTCCGCCAAAGTTCTGAATATGGAATGATAATATCGCTTTTGCTCCAACTTTCGCCAAGGCTGAGGTTATTAAACTCTCGCATTCGCATGCCGCTTTTATCTTCCTTAGCATCAAGAAAAGAGCGAATTGTTTTCGTCCAAGGCACGAATGGATTATAAAGCTCGTTTACCCAAAATCCAGCCGTATGCTGTAATGGTTTTTCTGCTTGCCAGCGGCCAGCAGCTACAATAATATTTTTCTCTTCTTGAGAAATT
>JAUXHF010000258.1 GCA_030621685.1 Spirochaetota bacterium | reverse complement strand
GTATCTACTGAAACACAAAAGCAACAACACATAACATGAAAAATAGCAATCTATGAATTTCATAAGATATGAAAAAACTTGTTTTTTCATATCTTATTTTCTAGTGCATACAAACATTTGGAGTGTATAAAGTAGTAACTCATTGGGAGAAAAATATGGATGAACGTCTTAAAATTTTTATACAAACGCTTAACTTAAAGCAAATAGAGATATCAAGGAGGCTGGGAATTTCACATTCGAATATAACAAGATACTTAAAAGGTGATAATATACCCATTAGCGTGGCCAATGCTTTATTAGCAAAATTCAATTTGAACCCCGGTTGGCTTCTGAAAGCCGAGGGGCCGATGTTCCTGAAAAACGAAGCTCTTGATAGGGAGTCTGAAGATATTATTCGTGGCTACTATTCCTTAGATGAAAAAGGACGCCTCGAATTTAGGAAATACTTAGAACTTCAAACGATACGGCAAGAACATGGCTATTTAAAGAAAAATTTCGATAAAGAGTTTAACCTCTTAAAACCGCAAGACCGACTAAACAAAATCTGGAATATCTTAGGCGAAAAAGAAAAACTTAAAGCCATTGCCTTTGTTGAAGAACTTATCAAAAAAAAAAATGAAAGCTCTAACCCTACTCCTACTAGCCAAGCCCTCTCTGAAAAAAGCTTTATAGGTTAAGGCTTGCAAGCTTTACCTGCCTAAGAGCTCAGCTGAGCTAGCCGTTTAAGAAAGATATTCCCCCTCACTGAAAAACAGCTGAGCCAAGGCGAATGATCGTAGCTCCTTCTTCAATGGCTAGCTCGAAATCTTCAGACATGCCCATTGAAAGCTGAAAGGCTTTATTATCAAGCGTAGAAAAAAAACGAGAAAGCTGGCTATCTAAGAGCAGAGCTTCTTTGAACTCTCGTAGCCGCCTAAAACAAGAGCGAATAAGCTCTTCATCGGCTACAAGGGCTGCCATGGTCATAATCCCTTGCACGTGGATATGCGGCAGTGCTTGGCATTGCTTAAGACAACTAAGCAATTCGGCATAGCCGGCTAGCCCTTGTTTATTTGCCTCGCCTGAGGTGTTTACCTGCAAGAGTATCGGAAACTTTTTTATAGTTCCCGCTTCAAGCCTAGCCGAAATTTTTTCTAGCTTTTCTGCCAATGAAAACTCATGCACCGAATGTAGCAGGCTGCTACATTCCAAAACAGCGCTTGCTTTCTTAGATTGCACATGGCCAATAAAGTGCATCGAGAATTCATAGCCAAGATCTTTAAGGGCCTTATATTTTTCGAGAGCCGGTTTAACTCTATTTTCGGCTATCAGCCCTGGCAGTGAAAGTTTTTTTTGAGCCTCTAAAACAGCGCAGGTTGTTTGCAGGTCTACTGTTTTTGTTACAATGACTAACGTTATTTCCTTAGGATCTCGCCCTACTCGCCCAGCCGCTTTCTCTATTCTTTGGCTTATCCGCTGAATATTTTCTAAGATGCTCAAAAGAAACAGCTAAAGAGCGTCAAGAACCGGCTTCAAGAGCTTTTTGCACATGTACAAGCAGTTTTTCAAACTCAATATCTCTATCGAAGGCGACAACACGGCCATTCTTTGATAGCAGAAACAAGACGGGTAGCCTTGAAATCCCTATGTCTTGAATTACTTTGCTAGAAAAAGCCTTGCCATCGTAGTAGTGATGCCAAGCTAAATCATTTTCGGCAATAAATTGCTGGAAAGTTTGCTTATCTTCATCTAAGCTTATTGAAATAATATCAAAGCCAGCTTCGTGATAACTGTTATAGGCTTCTATAAGATAGGGCAATTGCTGAATACAAGGCAGACACCAAGTAGCCCAAAAATCAATGAGTACCACCTTACCTTCAAATTTATTTAAATCTAGGCTTTCATCGGCTATGCCACTCGCCTCTTTTAAAATATTAGGGAAAATTTGCTGATACGGATCTGTCAGAAAAATTTGTTTTTTTAAGTTTTCTGCAAAACCAGCATCTAAAGATTCAAGCCTTAAAGCTTCTTTATCAAGAAAAGGTATCGTTAGTTCTCTTCCATGCTTAGGCAAGAAAATATTTACGTAGCTTAAAAGCGAGGCTATTTTCTCGTAGTCATTGGGAAGGCTGATAATTAAGGCTTCGCTCTTTTCTCTATCTCGTTCAATTTGCATAGCTAGATAAAGCTCCAGCTCGGAAAGCCTTGAATGGCTTGCCTTTGAACCTGTATTGTTTTGGCGGTAGTTATTTATTTTCGCCAAAGCTTCACTACTTAAGCGGCTAAGACCCTCTTCAACAGCAGCCGTATCCTCACCTTTGTTTTCAGCCTCAAGCTTCGTCATAAGTGAGTCAAGCTCAGAATTAATGAAGTTAAAAACAGATTCCTCAAAAAGCAAAAACTCCTCATCAATATCTTCTTCAAAGGGAAAGCCATTTGCTTCTTCCTCAAATGCTGCCTTCCTGTCTTGGCTGCTATCATCCAAAGACGCTGTGAACAATGAAAAAGAAAAATAACTTAGTAAGCCAAGTGCTAACATGGCAGCTAGAATATGTGTTGGCTTAATTTTTTTCATGAAAGTCTCACTCATTAGAAATTAGCGTTTATAAGAGCATCAGCTGCTTGCTGCTTGCTGCTTTATTTTTATCTGTGTATTCATAAATTCTAAAATTCCCTCGCCCTCGCCCTGCTCTCGCCTATTACCAGCATAAGTAGCATGGGTAAAAAGCTAGCCATGCTA
>JAUXHF010000230.1 GCA_030621685.1 Spirochaetota bacterium | reverse complement strand
CAGTCTCTTTATAAAAATATATGCTGGGCCAAGCGTTGTAGAGCTGCGTGCTTATTTTTCTATGCTTGTTCATTTTCTCGTGGTAGCCCCAAGCTGATATCCCGGCTTTGCGCATATCTTGGGCGGTAGCGCCCTTATCGGCATTGCTTTCAATGTAGATGCCTTGAGCCTTGTACTGCCGGCAGAGTTTTTTGATGGATGGGTAATGCGTCCTTACATGGCCTGTTTTGTAAATCTTTCCTAGTACGATGAGTTTCTCTGGCAAGTAGGCAGCTATGGTTAAAGCGGTGCTATCATCGCCGCCAAAGGCGGCATCTATTTGGGCATAGACGATGGCCTTCTTAGGCCAAGCTGAAATCATTTTCGGCTCGGCGAAAAGCTCGCCCTCGGCGTGAATATGGCGTAGCTCGTACTGCGAGGCAAACTGCCGCGGTCTCAGCGTGCGCCGTTTTTGTGCTTCAAAATCTGCATCGATGCCGGCAATATCAACCGAGCCAAGCGGGTAGGCCTGCCTGTTTTCTATTTGGCTGTAAAGGTCGGCTCTATGCCAGGGCGTGCCTGTGATGCTAATACAGCCGCCAGGCTTCACTACAGATTGGAGGTTCTCGTAAAAGCGCTTCGTGCGCTCTCGCTCAACCTTGCTGTCTCTATCAAACTCGGTTACCACATCGTCTAAGTGGATGCGCTCGTAATGCCGCCCAGTGACGCCTTTCGCCGACACGCCGGCAATCTCAATATTTCCCTCTTGCGTTATTTTCTGCATGGTGGAAAGGCGGATGCTGTTCTCTCGGTCATCCACTAACCTAAGGCCGTCGCTGTAGCCTAGTTCTTTATAGATCATCTGCATACGCCCGCTTCGGTAATGGTTTCGTATTCGCGCT
The DNA here is from genome assembly GCA_030621685.1 of Spirochaetota bacterium. Lineage (GTDB taxonomy): Bacteria > Spirochaetota > UBA12135 > COTS27 > COTS27 > JAUXHF01. The sequence goes on along the minus strand of JAUXHF010000230.1, from coordinate 2,466 downwards.
AAAGCTGCTTTGGCGGCATCGTATTCCTTGCGTACCAGCAAAATGGTTTTCTCGGGGTTGAAGAGCAGATACCATATCATCCCCACCACGATTACCGCCGTTGTCTTGTAGCTGCCGCGAAAGGCTAAAAGCAAAAATGTTTCTTGATGGGCTTCGCCCCATATTTTTTTTATCCATTTCCCATGTAATTCCTTAAGCTCTGTGTAGCCCAGCCAATGTCCCAGTTTTTCGGGCTCAGCCAGAAGCCTTCTCTGTAGCTGCTTTGCTTGGATGGGTAGTCGTTCACTTTTTTCGAGTATTTTTTTTGAAGAAGTTTTCAAAGGCATCTTTTAAAGTTTGGTTGTGTTCAAGGTATAATTCTGTTTTTATGAGCTTTGTATCAAGCCCGTATAACTTCATCTTTAAGCCAACAATGCGCAGAGCATCAGAAAGTTTTTCGTTTTCAAGGGCTAGGCTATATAGCTTATTTAGCTCTACTAAGGCTGTTTCCTTTGTGTAGGTTGATGATAGCTTTTCGTTAAGTTTTTTTATTTCCTTCATAGTAACAAATATCTAAATACGCAGTTTTCCTGTGTTTAACTCATGCGAGTACAACGCTGGCTCTGGCATGGCTAGCTTTAAAGGATATCAGTGCCACAGATTTGAGAATAGAGGTCTTGCTTGCTGAAGCAAGATTTCTATTCGTGGCTTAAGGAGGAGGATACAGAATTACGAAAAAGTAAGTCGTAAAACTGAAATTAAAAAACTTTGAAAATTCCTTTCTTGCTGAAAGAGAAAGAGAAATATCATGAGAGAGATATTTCCCTTAGGATCAAAAAAGGCTTCCAAGAGTTTTGAACTTATTTTTATAAGGTAGACATATAATAATATTTTAGGCTTTGAAATACAAGAAAATTATTTCAAAACGAGGAAAACTGGAAGTACGGAAAATTTACTTGACTGCCTTTTTGCAATCAAAAGACTGCGTAAAGCTTAGCTTAGCAGCTTAATTTTTTTTGCTAGCATTGCTTTAGATCTCTTCTCATAGTATACTTAGCTTGTAGCTGTTTTTAAGGAGAGATGCCTGAGTGGTCTAAAGGAGCAGTTTGCTAAATTGTCGTAGGGGGTAACCTCTACCGAGGGTTCGAATCCCTCTCTCTCCGAGCTAAGAGCTGAAGCTTAGTTCAAAGAAAAAATTACGGCATTTATTGGAAAAACTTTTAGTTTTACAAGCTTTGCCGCTTCTCTACACTGGAAAAATGTTAGTCTCCCTGCCGCCAAAATTACCGCCCCAATTTGACTTTGACAAAAAAAATATTTCCCAGCTTGTAGCAGCGGCAAGAAGTCTTGGTCTGCTAAATGGCATAATCAAGAGTTTTCCTGGCCCCGATATTCTACTTGACACACTCATATACCAAGAAGCTAAAGATAGTAATGCTGTAGAAAACATTCTTACTACTCACAAAGAAATGTACCAAGCAAAGGCTGATGCTCGTTTCGCTAACAAGGCCACAAAAGAAGTACAAAATTACGCAGATGCCGTAAAGCATGGCTTTAAGCTCATTTCAGAAAATAATCTCTTAACAATAAATAACATAAAAGCTATTCAGGGTATAAACTGTCCGGGGAAAAATAATATTCGTAGCATGCCCGGCACGTATGTCAAAAATACTAGAACTGATGAAATAGTTCATATTCCTCCGCAAACCAAGAAAGACATAGAAGATTGTCTTTCAGATTTAGAGGAATTTATTAATGATCCAAGTGTTTCTGAGCTTGACCCACTCATTAAGCTAGCCCTTATTCATTATCAATTTGAAGTTATTCATCCATTTTACGATGGCAATGGCAGAATGGGGAGAATCTTAAATGTTCTTTATTTATGCCAGCAAGGCCTATTAGACCTACCCGTTCTCTATCTTAGCCGATATATCATTGAATATAAAGATGAGTATTATAAGCTTCTTAAACAAGTTACAGAAGAAGGGAGCTGGGAGGAATGGTGCATTTGGATGCTCAAAGGTATTGAAATTACAGCTGAGCAAACACTTGCAAAAATAGAAAAAATTAAAAAACTGATGGATAAATACGAACAGGAAATCAAAGGATCTTGTAAATTTTATAGCCTAGATCTCATTAACCTGCTCTTTCGCCATCCATACATAGCTGTTCATGATATAGCTGAAGGATTAAATTGCCATGCGCATACAGCTAGAAAATATTTAAACGAACTTGCCGAAAAAAATTTCCTAGAAAAAAAAATGAAAGGTAAGAATTTATTATATTTTAATCGTCCGTTATTTGAAATTTTAAAAGAGCAAGATTAGTTTTGATATATAGGCTTTGAAAGCAGTAAGTGTGCAAATTTCCATCTTATTTATAAACGGGCTATTCCTCAGTTATAAATTTCCATCTTGTTTATAACTGAGCTATTCCTCAGTTATAAATTTCCATCTTATTTATAAACGATCCATTCCTCAGTTATAA
>JAUXHF010000169.1 GCA_030621685.1 Spirochaetota bacterium | reverse complement strand
CCGCGTGTTTACCTCTTTGCTACGGATAGACATGCTGCCTCTTGAAATACAGGTTTTGGCAAAAGCTCTTCTTTCAAAAAGAAAGATTATTACGAAGCGGCTAGAACAGCTTATTGCGGTTTCGCAGAAAAATGCTGGGTTAGAAAAAAAAGAAGCAGAGGAATTTGTGAGCGAGGCTGTTAAAACTTTTTGCTGGCATCCGCAGGCTAAGGTCTCGAAAACCGAGTATGAAAATTTGCTAGCCGTAAGCAGTCTTGCTGCTGATATTCTAGGATTTCAGGGGCCACATATCAATCATCTTACGCCAAACTCATTAGACATAGATGCTAACCATAGGAGGCTTGGCGAATTAGGCATAGACACGCTTGCCACCATTAGGGCCCACCTCTGCGTGAGGTTCCCATTTTGCTTCGGCAGACATCGTTTTTGGCACTTAGTGAAGACATTTTGTTTCCCTCGGCAGAGGACGCTGGGGGTTTTGTAGCCGGGAAGCACCGTGCTAGATTTGGCGAAATCGAATCTAGGGGAGCATCGCTTACTCCTTTGGGCAGAAAACTCTACGATAGGCTTACCAGCAAAGTTATTGAAGAGACGAAGGCCTTTGATAAAGAAAGCGTAGCTTACAAAAAAGAATACCCTAATATTTTGCAACAAGTCTTCCTAGATTTCCCTGACACTCTTGAAGAACTTCGCCGAAAAAAACTTGTTTATCTACGTTATGCTCTTGGGAAGCAAGGCTTGGTATCTGCTAGCCCCTACGGTGAATCTGAATCTAAAATGAAGCTAGAGGTTAAGCGGCTCTTGAATGGCCGTCCTATAAATTCTGATAGCCTAGAAACGTTGATTGAAGCAGGTCTTGTTACCTATACCCAAATAATCTATGAAGATTTTCTGCCAATAAGCGCTGCTGGAATATTTAGCTCTAACCTAGATAAGCAAAGCGGCCAGCTGCCCAAGACGAGCAAGAATACTTCGGCGAAAGCTAGTTTTGAAGCAGCTTTGGGGCATACAGTGGCTGATATGTTTGATATATACGCTAAGCAAGAAGCACAAAGCATAGCTGGCCTAAGCTAACGCGGCAGGCTTCGAGATATATCAGCTTTTCAAAAAAACCATATTTTTCAGAAAAAATCATATTACACTGCTATCTGTGTTGTGATAAGGTAGCCTCAGTAAAAGGATACGCCTTTCAATAAAAGGATACGTTATGAAACAAAAATTAAGAAAATATAACAAAAAAGAACCTTTTAAAAAACTAACCTTCCTCTGCTTCGCTGCTCTGATCTTCCTTGTGGCTTGTTCGGCTGCAACAGCTGAAAGTAAAACAGAAACGATTGATGATAGCATTGATGATACGGACTTTAGGAATGATCCTCTTGATGGTAGTGGAGTATCTAGAGGGAGCATTGCTTTTGTAGCTCTTTTAGACCAAGTTACCTTAGCCGAAAAGCATGATAGCAGCTATAACAAAGTTGAAATTTCTCTACGTTCCTATCCGCCTGCGATAGATGCCCTAGAGGCAAATGAAGCAGCGCTGTATAAGAAATTTATTCCATCTGATGCATTGGGCATGGCCAGCGCTGATGAAAGTGCTTTTGTAGGTACTTTTAGCAGTGATTATGATGGCTCAAAACTGCCGAATGCAGAATCTTATTCTGCCCCCTATTTTAAGTTTCAGGTTGCAGGGAAGTATGTTTTTCAGTATAGATTCTATAATGAAGATGACAACACAATTTCAGAAATAATAACAGAGGTAGCTTTTACGCTTACGATTAATGATATGATTGATTTCAGGAATGCTTGTATTGACAGCACTCATGCTCAGAGTAATGCTTTTGTAGCTCGCCTAGAAGAAGTGAGCTTAGCCGAAGAGCATGATAGCAGCTATAACAAAGTTGAAATTTCTCTACTTTCCTATCCGCCTGCGATAGATGCCCAAAGTGCAAGTGAAGCAGCGCTGTATAAGAAATTTATTCCATCTGATACATCATCGGGCATGGCCCGTACCGATGAAAGTGCTTTTGTAGATACTTTTAGCAGTGATTATGATGGCTCAAAACTGCCGGGAGCAGAATTTATTCTGCTCCTTATTTTAAGTTTTGGTTTTCGGGAAGCTACATGCTTCAGTATAGATTTTATAGTGAAAGTGGTAACGCAATTCCCGAAATAACATGCCAGTCGGATTTTATGATTATGCTTGAAACAGAAGGGCTTGGTGATATGGATTTCAGGAAAATCTGTCCGCACATGTCTCTAGAATCTGATGGCAGAAGCAATACTTTCCAAGTTCGCTTAGAAGAAGTGACCTTAGCCCAAAAACATGATAGCCGCTATAACAAAGTTGAAATTTCTCTAGTTTCTTCCCCAGATGAGATAGCTAATGAAGGAGTACCTAATATAAAGGCGGTCTATGAAAAAATTATTCCAGCCGATATAGCTGGTGTGGCGAAAACTGATTATAGCAATTTTATGGATACTTTTAGCAGTGACTATGATGGCGGAAGACTGCCGGGAGCAGAATCTTATTCTGCTCCTTATTTTAAGTTCTGGTTTCCGGGAAACTACATGATTCAGTATAGATTTTATAGTGAAAGTGATAGCGCAATTCCAGACATAACATGCCAGTCGTCTTTTTCTATTAAAACAACAGTGGATGCTGCGCTCAGCGATTTCAGGCCTGCTGGTTATGTGTGTGTAGACACCATGCCAAGGCCTGCTAATACTAGCTCCACGCCCATATATTTTCTGCCAGGAGTTTCCTTAGCTGAAAAATATGACGCTAGCTACAACAGAATTGAAATTTCTTTGCTTATTTACCCTGCCCAAATAGATGTCCAAGGTGTACCTGTAGTTAAGAAATTTGTTCCAGTGGATAGACAAGGTGATATCGTAACTGATCCGAATAGATATCAAGATATTTTTGACGTTGCCTATGCTGGCTCAAGGATTCCTAATAGTCCTTACATTAGCCCATACTTTCTCTTTAACTTCAGAGGTAGCTATGTTTTTCAGTATAGATTTTATAATAGAGATGGTAGCACGGTTCCAGACATAATATGTTTCCACGCTATTACTATAATATAGTTTTGAGGCTAACTTTTTGAAATAAACTTAGAAATTTTTTCAAGAATAAAACTTACTGCATAGTTTTTATGCTATACTATTTGCTGGGCATTGCTTTGGATCATCTATCCTTACATGCGCTGGCTTAGCTCAATTGGCAGAGCAGCTGATTTGTAATCAGCAGGTTGTGGGTTCGATTCCCATGGCCAGCTTTATCTTGTTTATATTCAGCCGTAGCCATTGGAAAGAACAAAGGTGCTAGGTGGCTGGCAGCTGGCGGCTGGGGGCTTAGCAAGTAGCCTTGCTCCAAAAGATGAGAGCCATCATATATTTTACCTAGAATAGCGTACGCAGCTATCGGCTAGGCTCTTATGCTTGTGCTGGAGATGCCCTTGCTAAGCAAAGCCATCTGTAAAATGTAAAATGTAAAATATAATTACCCTTCGTCATAGCTTTTACTCTAATTTTTACTTTTTCTTAGAAAAACTGTTACCTTATTAAAAATAAAATATGCTAGGCTATAAAAAACTAGCTAAGCAGCTATAATAGCTAAGTAAAAATGGTTAAGTAAAGCTTTCAGCAATATTTTTTAATATACAAACTATGATTGGTAGTAATCACATATGCAAAACACTTTTAAATTTTCCAAAAACAGCTTTATTAAAAACCCTATACATAAACAAGGCATTCAGCAAATTCAGCAAAGAATAATTTTTCTTATAGCAAGTCTCTTGTTTAGTTTCCTTGCAGTGGCTATGTTTAGCTGTTCTTCTGGCACAGCCAGCTGGGGGGATAGAGTTAATGTTATTGAAGCGAGCGGAGAGGCAGAAGTGATCATTGCTGATTTCAGCAAGCCCCCAAGCATTAGCCCGATATCTCCGGGCTGGTATCACCGTAAGTTTTTCTTTGTTAATCCACTAACCTTCAGATTTGTTAAAAAAGATGGGCGAGCTACGGCGAACTTACGTAGCGATAATTCGGCATCTATGCTTTATCGGCACATTGATATAGATCTTACGGACTACCCATACCTAGCTTGGGATTGGATGGTAGATAAAAACGTTGAATCGGATACGCCTGAACAAGAAGCCGATGGAGATGATTCTGCAGCTCGGCTTTTCATATCTTTTGTTACCTTAGATGAGGAATATCGCCGCATGGAATTAATCTGGGCTCGTCAGCTTAATCGTCATGACAGAAAGTATACGCATGAATTTAATCACTATGTGGTTCGTGGCAAAGATGATGCTTTAGGCACATGGTATGAAGAAAAACTTAATTTGAAAGAGATATACGAATCGTTTTGGGACGATGGCAAAGCGGCGAGAGTTGATGTTATCGCTTTATTTGCCGACAGCGAGCAAACTGGCAGCTCTAGTAGTTCTTATTATGCGGATATCAAATTTCTTCGGGAATAAGAGACGCCATATATATTTAAGCTTTAGTTCTATAATCTAACGCCCTGTATTTGTATAGCTGGCGGGGGGCAAAGCACAAAGCGAAAGCGGCGAAGAGAGCTGTGATGCTGTCTTGCCCGAGAATATATGGCAAGCTGGCGGCTCAAGTAGTTCTTATTATGCGGATATCAAATTTCTTGGGAAATTCTTATTATGCGGATATCAAATTTCTTGGGAAATTCTTATTATGGGGATATCAAATTTCTTGGGAAAT
>JAUXHF010000349.1 GCA_030621685.1 Spirochaetota bacterium | reverse complement strand
CTATCTCTTGAAAACGATGAGTCACGATTATTCGTCCATTCTTTCCTAGGCTCTCGATACACCTCGCCAACAAAGGGCAGAAGCGACATAAATCTAGCTCTTTTTATAGCAACAGCAAGTTTTCTTTGATGAATTGGCTTGACGCCAGTAAGACGCGGCGAGAGAATCTGCCCATTTTTACCTAAAAATCGCTTCAGAAGTTTTACATCTTTGTAATCTATATAAGCGATTGCATTACGAGTGAAATAACAGAATTTTTTCTTGAAAACAAAACGTTTACGGCCCTTGAAATTTGAACGAACTTGGCTGCCGCTGCCATGTGTCCTAGGCGTATACGGGCGAGAGCCTCCGCTTCCAGAGTCGCTGCTTTGGCTAGAAGTTTGGCCGCTGCCGCCAGCTCTATTTTCTCCAGAAGTTTGGCTGCTGCCATGTGTCCTAGGCGTCCTAGGCGTATACGGGCGAGATCCTCCGCTTCCAGAATCGCTGCTTTGGCTAGAAGTATGACCGCCGCCGCCAGCTCTATTTTCTCCAGAAGTGGAAGTGCGCTCGCTACGGTTGCCATAACCGCCTGTGCGTTGCGTATGCGTAGTGCTCGTACTCGTACCATCAGGTCTTGGGCCACTATGCTCTCTAGGTTTCCCAGTGAAAGATCCCGATTCGCGGGGTTTGTCTTGAGTTTTTGTAGGCTCTACTTTTGCCGGTTCTGCCTGTTGCTTAGGTTCTTCTGTCATTTTATAGTATAGTATCGGTATTCAAATAGTATTAAATTTACCAGTGTTTGCTTTTATTCAAATTTAAGAAAATCACCAAAGCCTGTCTTAAATCCTATAGTTTTTATTACTTTTTTATCACTTTTTTAACTTCGTAGCTAAGTATAGCATTTTATAGCACTTTTCTTGGCATTTTTCTTGATTTTTTAACGTATTTTATGGAATATCAAAGTAACGCCTATGCAAAGTAGTTTTCTAGCTATGGTTTTGAGTTCTCTAGCTATGGTTTGATAACTCTTAACCTTAGCGATGTCTTTAAAATAGCATAGAATTAAAACAGAAAACATAGATAATAATAAATTTCTATTCCCTATCTTTTGTTGCAAGCATAGTTTATAATCTATATAAAAACCCATGAATCAGCCCAGCCCTAGCATCTACGCCGCTATAGATATTGGCAGTAACACCATCTTGATGACTACGGCTATGCCCACTTCCCTTTTAAATACACGTGAAGATAGCCATTCAAGTAAAGGCTTTGTTCTAAAAAGCTGGCAACATCCCGAATTTATTTTTAAAGATTATATTAATTTTGCTCGCTTAGCCGAAGGCCTAAACGAAACAGGATATATTGCTGAAGATTCGCTTGCCCGCGCCATTCGTATAATGGAAGAATATAAGAGTATTCTTGAAGCCATGCAAAATGCTTTGCC
>JAUXHF010000332.1 GCA_030621685.1 Spirochaetota bacterium | reverse complement strand
CCGCATCCGCGTGTGGAGAAAGATGGTACTTTGTGGAATGTCGGCTATTCGCTGGCTAGGCAAGGTTTGGTGCTTTATCATATTGATGCCCAAGGAAAAATGCTGAAATGGAAATTCTTTGATGTTCCAAATATTTCCTATTTCCATGATTTTCTGATTACGGAAAACTATGTTATTTTGCCCTTATCGCCGCATCGCTTTCAGGGATTGGGATCTTCCGGTAACGTTAGGGAATCGTACACTTGGCAAGCCGATGAGGCTATGGAGGTTTGGGTCTTTGATAAGAATAATTTTGAAAGAAAAACTATTTTAGAATTGCCGGCGCAATTTATTTTTCATTATGGCAATGCCTATGAAGACAAAAAAGGTCTTATACATTACGATGCCATAAACTACAATAATTCTGACATTATGGATGCTGGATTTACTGATGTTATGCGCGGTGGTACCTCTTATTTTGAAGACTTAAAGGGAGGGAAGTCAAGTAATCATGTTAAAGTGGTCATAGATTTAGCAGCGAATACTATTCGTCAAGAAACGCTTCCCAGCCCAAAAGGTTTTGTTGCAAGCGAATTTCCTACTGTGGACCCTCGAGTTATTGGCAATCCTTATAAACTTGTGGTTACTGTTGGGGTAGAAAGCCATGAAGATAGTTTCCCTTTCTTTAATGCTGTGATTATACGCAATGTTTCTAATGGAAGAAGCAAGAGTTTTCTGTATAGTAGAAATGAGGTTGCAGAAGAGCATATTTACGTTCCAGATTACTCGAAATCCCCTGAAGATGGAGGATGGGTAATAGGAACTACTATCAATTTCAAGAAAAAGAAAACTTACTTAAATATTTTTGAAGCAGGAAACTTAGCTCAAGGGCCAGTAGCTAGGGCAAAACTTCCTTATGCTACGCCTTTTAGTTTTCATGGGAAATTTGTTCGCTCGTATGGCTAGGCTAGGCTAAATTTCGCTAATTAATGTTTTTTGTGCTAAGAGTAGTTTTATAATGGTAGAATTGTTACAGAAGCAGGTATGCTTATAAAATACTCTTAGCAGAAAGAAAATTTAATTACTAAGCGTTTTTGTTTTTTTTTGCAGAGAATATTGTTTTAATTCACGCGTTTTCTGCAAAAGCCTAAAGTCTATTATATTCCAATATTTTTGGAATTATTTTGGATTTTGGCTTTTGCATTATATATGTGTTTCACAGATATACTTTTATTTGTTGAATTCCTCTGTGGATGAGCTGTGTCCCCAAGCAGCTCTTCGCAGGCGGGGGCTGGTCGGCGCCACCGCTTCTCCGCTTGGCTTTCTTTAAAGCAGAAAGTATATAGCGAGAGCGAGGCATGAGAGTCTTTTCGCCTTGCTAGAAAATTTTTTTATTTAAAAACTAATTCCTTTTTCAACTCTTCGGCTAGGCAAATGGCCATAACAAGGTTTTTGGAATTATATTAGATTTTACGTTCTCGTTCTGTTTCCCCAGATATACTTTTGTTTGTGAGCTTCTCTGTGGAGGAGCTGTGTTCCCAAAGCAGCTCTTTAAAGCATAGCGAGAGCGAGGTATGAGAGCCTTTTCGCCTTGCGAGAAAATTTTTTATTTAAAAACCAATTCCTTTTT
>JAUXHF010000105.1 GCA_030621685.1 Spirochaetota bacterium | reverse complement strand
CTCTATTCCGGCTTTGATGGGAAGCAGCACGGGCGCGCTACCTTTGCCCCCCTGCGAAAGTGGATGCTCGGCTTTGCTAGGGCTACGCTGGTTGAAGCAGGGTTTTCCGAAAAATATCTTTACGATTGCATGGATAATTAGAAACAAGCTATGTTTTTAAATATCGCCTGCTTTAGCCGTGTCAGTTGAATTCCTGCTTTGATGGGAAATAGCGCGCGGCGCTACCTTTGCCCCCCTGCGAAAGTGGATGCTCGGCTTTGCTAGATTGCTAGGGCCACGCTTATTGAAGCGGGGCTTTCCGAAAAATATCCATGCGATTGCATGGATATTTAGAAACAAGCTATGTTTTTAAACATCGCTTGCTTTAGCGATAACAGTTAAGCGTTCTAAGCTTAAAGCAATAATCCTGCCTAGTTCAGCGCTGATGAGCAGCGAATATTGAATACGATGGAGGCTTTTGTCTTTTGAGGCTACAATAGCCTTATAAGAGGCAAGCATGGCTTGTAGGTAAAGAAAAATTTTATTGTTTGCCCATGTTTTCCTCTCATCCAAAACTACTTTGCTTGGAGAGCTTTCTTGGAGGCTCTGCTGCTGTTCTGCTAAGCCGAGCAAGAAGAGAATTTGGCCGTATTTTTCCCCTAAGGCCTTAAAATTTATTTCTGCAGGGCTTGGCTGGGATTTCTGCTTACCTGCTACTTGATTGGCTTCTTTAGCTGCTAGCAAAAATTGTAAAACAGCATTGTTTTGAGATTCAAAACGTAGAAGATTTTGAATACAGTTTTTTAAAGCTTTTTGAGACTCTGTTAGAGAAATAAGCGGCTGAATGGCAAGGCTCTGGCTAAGCATGTTTTGCGGAGAGCTTGTTTTTTTTGCTACTTTTTCCTGCTTGGGCGTGGCTTCTGGCTTCAATAAAGTATAGGTCTCATGCTTTGTTAGTATTTTGAAGCCAGGGCTATTTGCCTTCGTCCATAGCTGGGGGAAAACGTTGCGAATAAAGAGCTGTTTCCCTAAGCTCTTAGCTACCTTGGCTATCTGTAGAAATTCTTTTTTATGAGCTAATAAACTTTGGGTGCTAGGATAAGGATGGCTTTTGCTAGAAGTAGAATTTACACTGGCGCTAGCTGAATGACCCAGCAAGGATGAGAGCATGTGAAAGTCGGCGGTATCCTTATTGAATAATTTCGTTTCCTTTTGGCGATAAAGACGGCTGTGGAGACTGCCCTCGGCATGCGAGCGATACTCGGGAATGCAGAAATCTACACCATAAAAAGTAAGAGAGGAAAAACCCATGGCAAGGCTAGCAGCAAAACTAGCACTGAGTACACTGGAGCCTAGGGCTAAGCTGCTTCGTGAATCGAATGAAAGACCTAAGGCAGCAAGCAGAGATTGGGCGGCCTTGGCAGGGGTTTTCGAATTTGCCTCTGTGGCTTCATCGAAAAAAAAGATATTGCCTAGGTAGTCTCTGGGAATGCTTGGATATACCCCTGCGTAGGCTATCAGCGAGGGACGTTCTTGTTTAACTGGGGCTGTTGTTTTCCCCACAGAATTTAACCGGTAGAGAGCCGGCTTTTCATTATAGTAAAAATCCAAACTATTGTAATATCCGCCATCTAGGCTGATAATGAAATCGGGTAAGATGTTCTTATCGTAGAGGCAGGGTAGGGCAGTATCCACACAGATTATTACGAAGCGCTGGCGAGCTACCAGCTGGACAAGCTCATCGAGCAGAAAATCAAGAGAGGGGCCAGCTGCTATGATAAGCGCGCTTTTTCCTCGATAACGTCCTTGCAGCGCCGAAAAAGCATAGGCCTTAGGATAGCTGTAAACATTTGTTATAATATTTTTTATCCAACGCTTTTCAAAGAAATAACGAGTGAGTAGCTTAGAGGCTTCTTGTGTGAAAAGCGCTAGCATGGCACGCTTTATATCTAATAAATTGGGGGCTAACTTCAAACAGGCAGCTCGCTCTAAAAACAACCAAGAGCTGGCCCGCAAAGAGCTTTGGGGGAATTCTTTTTCTAAAAACCTGTGGCTAGCCCTAGCCTGAAAGGCTTGCGAGTGAAAATGTAGATTGCCTTGTAGCCTTTGTAAAAAACGCAAATCACGATGGAGAAGCGTTATGAAAAAAAGCTCATCTAAGGCAGAAAAAACATGAACGCTTAATGAAGAAAAAAAATTTTCTAGCTGGCTGAGCGTAGAATCTGATGCCCAGGTTGCAAGAAGTTTTTCTAGCCCGTAAAGCAGATCGCCGCCCATAACTGCTATAAAGGAAAGGCTTTTTATTCGATGGAAACCAAGCCTTAGCGATTCAATTTCTCTGCTTGCTTCTTTGCCAGGATGATAGCGAGAATGCAGAAAGCGCTTGCCAACTTTGACACTTGGGAGGCCAGTAGCAGCGTAGATACAGCTACAGGTATCCGAAGTATAAAGAATGCTATGGGCATTTGTTTTTAAGAATAAGCCTAACCTAGGCTCAAACAATTCTCGAATTTGCCTTTGGCTTTTTAGGCTGAAGAAGCCAATGTTTCGATGAAATTGCTGCGCTAACTCAGTTTTTGACAGCCGATTATTCGTGGAAACAATCCTGTCTTCCATAGAATTTAGAAAGTCTGTTTGCTAAGCAGTTTGTTCAATAAGATACGTATTAAAAACTATTCTTTTAGCTGAACCAGCCTAAAGAATCAGTGTATAGCTGTTTTTGTTAGTTACGTAACAGTTTGTAGAGCTAAGCACTAAAATACCACTGCTCGCATTCACACCGCCGCCCCGCATTCACGCCGCTGCCACATTCACGCTGCCGCTGCATTCACGTTGCCGCCGCATTCACGCCGCCCCGCATTCACGCCGCCCCGCATTCACGCCGCTGCCGCATTCACGCCCGCTGCTCGCATTCACGCCGCTGCCGCATTCACGCCCGCTGCTCGCATTCACGCTGCTGCCCGCATTCACGGGTTTATTGCCAGTTTTCACCTTTATAGAGTATTTCCTTTAGTCCGTAAACATAGGTTAAATAATCGCTTTTCAGGCGAGCGCTGGTTTGATTGTCTAAAATTTGGGTATAGCGAGTTTTCAAAAACTCGCTTAATTCTTCTTCTTTTTCTTCTAAATCTCGTTGTTCTAAAACAAAACCAGTATAGACCGTAACGCCGTAATCGTAAGGAGGAATAACCGAGCTAAGCGAGCTAAGCATGGCCGACCTCAAAAATTCTTTTGGAGCTGGTGATTTTTTCGCATCCGATCCTAAAAGCGGTATATCACTTGAATATAAGCTGAAATAATCGCTAACTTGTGTTGTAAGCCCTAGCTCTTCAAATGTTTTTGCAAGGGCAGCCACTTGTTTTTCAGAGGAGCTAAGACCGGGATTTTCTGCCGAAAAATTTGAAATTGTTTCTTGAATTTGTTCTTTTAGCGCATCGGTAAAAAGAGAGCCTTCTTCGATAAGAAAATCTTGGCGAATAAGCGTATAGGCCTCGTCATAGCTTTGATACTGTATTGGCGAATCATCATTTTTAATTAAATCATCATTTGTGTTGTTAGCAGGAGTTTCCTTTACATATCTTTCTTTATTTTCTTTGTAATAAGCTTGTAAAAGCTGATCGGTAACTTTTTTTTCTGCTAGCTGGGTGGTGTTAAACTGGGCTATCATTATTTTTTTTTCGCGGCGAACGACATCAAAGAAAGCTTCTTTTGCAGCCAAAGAGGCTTTAAGCTGGTTGGGGAAAATAGCAGAGGAAAGATAATGCACTCGCAAGGCACGGTCGTAATTGCTTTTCACAGAGCGCCGTTCCACACGTGGGGCTCTGTTGGCCAAATAATCAAACTGCTGATCGCCGTAATTCACCTTTAAGCGAAGCAGTAAATCATTCTCTTCGATGTGTATTTTACTGGCATTAGCCACTTGAAGAAGTACATGTTGTTCTATCAAGCCGGCAAAGGCTTGGTTAGAAATAGCTTCGTAGCTACTAACGCCGCTGCCTTGTCTTCGATAATATTCATAGACATTCTCATAAGCATAGTAATAAGGGCTGTAGCGGTAGTTTTTTATTTCGTAACTATCTACCGAGCCAACAACATTATCTATCTGGTTGCTACCTGCTTGGTCGTAAGCACCAAAATAGGCTATAAAAACAAAGCTAATAAAGCCAATAAAGGTCCAAAGCAGTATCTTACTGAATTTTGATCTCATATTCTGTGTATTCTAAAATTTCTAAAAAATTCCATAGTTTAGGCAGGGATGCATTTCCTAGCAAAAAAAAATTTACAAGGGCTGCTGCCGTGTCTGGCTTAGGTTTTTTTCTTGGCTTTCTGCTGTTTTTGTTGTTTCCGCTGCTGCCGTGTTTGGCTTAGGTTTTACGCTAGGATTTTCTATTTTGCTGGGCTTATCCTTGCGGAGGGCTACTTTTAAGGCTCTTTTGCCAATACGTTCTCTAAGATAATAGAGCTTAGCACGCCTTACTTTTCCTTTTTTTAAGATTTGTATTTTTTCAAGTAGGGGAGAATGCAAAGGAATCGTTTTTTCAGCGCCTATGCCATGCGATATTTTTCTAATCTTCAGGTTTTTTGAAATTCCCTTGCCTTGAATAGAAATAACGACACCTTCAAAGGATTGAAGACGAGATTTTTCGCCTTCAACTACTTTACTTACGGCGACAATGGTATCGCCTACGCGTAGCTCTTCAGCGAAAGAGTCTTTAAGGTACTTGGCCTCAGCTTTTTGTATGATTGTATCCATGGTTATGTGTAAAAATCGTAATATTGTATTACATACTTAGCAGCGAATGCCCTGCATAGTGTTTTTAGTTTTTAGTTTTTAGTTTTTAGAGTGTTATATTTTTGCTATGGAAATCTGCTTAGAGAAAAATAAATATAGAATAAATAATGTACTGTTAGATGGTAGTTAATAGTAACCTGTTTTAGTGGTATATGCAAATAAATTTTGCGGAATCTTGCTTACGTTCTTTAAATTATAAACGTTAAGATAAAGCGGCTTAGGCTTATTTGAAGCTGTATTTCTGGGCTACGAATTTTTTAATAAAGGCCTGATCTTGCTTGGATAAAGAGAGCTGTTTAAATAAATCTATTCTGCGAAGATAGGTGTTTTGCAGGCTGTTTTGCTGGCGCCACAAGGCTATTTCTGCATGGTTTCCCGAGAGTAATACGCTAGGAATATCTTTTCCAGTTGGTCGAGTATACTGGTCGTATTCTAAAACGTTTTCTATAAAACTCTCTGTTTCTGCAGAATCTGAATTGCCCAGAAGCCCGGGGAGTAAGCGAATGATGCTCTCTATAAGCACACAGGCAGCACTCTCGCCGCCTAAGATAATGTAATCGCCTATTGAAATCTCCTGATCGATATGCGATTCTATAAACCGCTGATCTACGCCTTCGTATTGTCCGCAGAGAATGCTGATGGATTCCAGCGAACTCAACTGTTTAGCCATGCTTTGCGAGAGAGGCTTCCCTCTTGGCGAAAGGAAAATCTTAGGACCTTTGTTTTTTATTTTCTCAAAAGCCTCAGCCAGGACTGTTTTCTGGAGAATCATGCCATTTCCGCCGCCAAAAGGACGGTCATCCACGCTCTTGTAGCTGCCTTTGCCGTAAGCTCGCAGGTTTTCTATTGTGTAGCTAACAATACCTAGCTGGATGCCCTTAGAACGCAAACCTGTTTTGAAAAAACATTGGAAAAAATCGGGGAATAAGCTTACAATCGTAAAATCCATAAGGCTCTGCAACGGAAATAAAGTGTTTAGCGTTTTAATTTACAGCAGTATTTTCTGCAGATTATCTAAGCGAACAAAGCTTTTTTTTGTTTGAATATCGGCTAAATACTCACGGTGACAAGGCACAAAGAATTTAGCCTCTTTATGGAAAGCCGGCTGCATGTTTTTATTGCTTTTTGATTTTTGCAAATCTTGCATGGCTAATTGCTCTGCCAATGGAAATTGAAAAAGCTCAACTTCCACAAGACCATCACTTCCTGCAGAGTAATAGGCTATTATTTCCCCGAATGGAATGAGGGTGGTTTTTTCTTGAAAGCAGGGCAAAGATAGGTATGAGTTTTGTGTTTCTTGTAGGATATCAAGGTTTTTTTTATTACTGGGCATGCCAAGCGCTGATAAAGCAGCCTCAAGATTTCTTTGTGAATGCAAGAGAAGAAGCAGGCGAATAAGCGAAAGCACATAGACATTGCTGCTTATTTTCAAGACATCTTCTAGTTGCTCGGCAGATGCGAAAACCTTGAAGTTAAGTATATCGTTTATAAGAATAAGCGGCTTAGCTAGGTTAGGCTGCTTATTTTTGATAAGCGTTATATCTTGGCGGCTAACATAAAGACCTGCCTCATTAAACCTAAGCGCCTCTTCAGCGCTGTCAATGTTTTGAAGTTTTAGAATAAACAACTTACGCAAAGGCAAGGGCTTAATATATTCAGCAGAGTAGCTACGTTCATTTAAAAAAAAATTACGGTATAGCTTAAAAGATTCTGGGGGATTTGTATACGGGGAAACTTTGAAAGCGCCTGTAAGACCATGGGGCTTTCGTATTTGAGCTATAAGTATTTTACTCGTGAACATGGCAGCCCAGCCATCAAAGGAAAGGACATATTCATAAGAGAGGCATCTTGTATAGGCGCCCCTCCTTTTTTAAATAAGAAAAAGGCTAGGCTATTTGCTTACTTTGTCTTCATTTTTGTCTTCATTTTTTTCTTCATTTTTTTCGCGATTTTCTTTGTTAGGGACTTCAATAACCCAACGTTTATCGCTATCTCTTGAAATAACCACGAGCAGAGAACGCAG
>JAUXHF010000186.1 GCA_030621685.1 Spirochaetota bacterium | reverse complement strand
TATATCTTTAGGCATATTCATGTTCACAAGGATGTTTATGGTTTTAGAGGTACTCATTTTAGCGGCTAAAAATTGGCTGGACTGGCTAGTTAGAAGACAGGGGGCGGTAAGCATTATTGTTAATTATCTGAAGCAAAGATATATGTATCCTGCATGCCGTGGTGGCGGTACTGGTACTTTCGCCCAGCGTAAATTTTTTAGAACTTTTGTAAGGGCGTAGATATAAGCATGGAATATTTAGTTATATCTTTAGGCATATTCATGTTCACAAGCATGATAATGGCTTTAGTGGTACTCATCTTAGTGGCCAAAAACTGGCTGGTAGGATCGGGGGCAGTAAGCATTATTGTTAACGGCGATAGAGAAAAACCCCTTATTTCTGGACGCGGAGGATCGCTCTTAGCTAGTTTATCTGAAGCAAAGATATTTATCCCCTCTGCCTGCGGTGGCGGTGGTACTTGCGCCCAGTGTAAACTTAAGGTTTTTGAAGGCGGCGGCGATGTGCTGCCTACAGAAGTTGACCTGCTCACTCGAACAGAAGTGGAAGCAGGCACTCGGCTTTCTTGCCAAGTGAAAGTGAAGCAAGATTTGAAAATAGAAGTTCCCGCCGAAGTTTTCTCCACAAAGAAATGGAAATGCGAAGTTGTTTCAAATCATAACGTGGCTACTTTCATCAAAGAACTTTCACTGAAACTACCCGATGGCCAGCATGTGGATTACCGCGCAGGTGGCTATATTCAAATTGAATGTCCGCCGCATCTAGTAAAGTATAAGGATTTTTCTGTGGAAGAGGAATATCAGGATGTTTGGAATCAGTTTAAGATCTGGGATTACGTATCTGATGTAGATGAAGACGTCTCTCGGGCCTATTCCATGGCAAGCTACCCTGAAGAAAAAGGAATTATTTTACTGAACGTGCGAATAGCCACCCCTCCGCCTGGCACTTCTTTGCCTCCGGGGAAAATGTCTTCTTATATCTTCTCTTTGAAGCCGGGAGATACGGTTACCATCTCGGGGCCTTACGGAGATTTTTATGCTAAAGATACCAATAAAGAAATGGTTTTCATTGGTGGTGGAGCCGGCATGGCGCCTATGCGCTCACATATTTTTGACCAGCTAAAAAGAATTCACTCGGAAAGAAAGATAAGTTTTTGGTATGGCGCTCGCAGTAAACGCGAGATGTTCTATATTGAAGATTTTGATAACCTTGCTGCCAGCAACAAAAATTTCACTTGGCACACAGCGCTTTCAGAGCTTATTCCCGAAGATAACTGGAGCGGGTTTACTGGCTTTATTCATAATGTACTCTACGAGAACTATTTGAAAGACCATCCTCAGCCCGAAGAATGTGAATATTACATCTGCGGCCCGCCCGTCATGAACGATGCCGTTATAGACATGCTTATAAACATTGGCGTTGAAGAAGATAATATTGCTTTTGATGACTTTGGCCTCTAGCTAAAGTAGCTTTTCCTTCGCGCAAGGCAAGATAGCGACTTTTATATTTTAACAAAAGAGCTAGCTTCAATTAAAGACAGTAGCATCTAAGGTCTAGTTTTAATTTTTAATTTACTATGCAAAAAACCTTGCTAGGCTTACTCTTCTTTGCTTCACTGCAGTTACACTCTTGCAAAGCTGCTAGCAGCAGTAAGAGCGCTGATATCGAAACGAAAGCGGGCAAGCAAAGCCAAGAATTTCTTAGCGATGACAAAGCGCTGGTCTTCACTGGTGCCAGCATGGGCACTAGGTATACGGTAAAAATAGTAGCGCTCAACCCTGAGCCTGCAAGCCGGGCGTTGCTGCTGCCTTCCTTAGAGCAGAAAATTGAAATTCTTTTGGAAAATTTTAATCAGCGCTTTTCAAGCTATATTCCGCTATCACAGCTATCAAAACTAAATGATTTCTTTGCCGAGGGAACTGGTAAACAGAAATTAGTCTATACTCTTGATGCTACTTTTGCTAGGCAACTAAAGTCGGCTCTTTTTTTTAGCGAGATAACAGATGGAGCTTTCGATGTCACTGCCTCGCCGCTTATAGAGCTTTGGGGCTTTGGTAGAAGCCCCAAAGCAGAAGACTCCCCGCTACCCACAGATAAAGAGCGTATAGCTGCCCTAAAGAAAACCGGCTACACTAGGCTAAGCTTGCTGGTGCAGCCTGCAAAAAAAGTAGGATTTTTTCCTGCTCATCGGTTTACAGGTCTTGATAACTACAGTCTCTCTATGGAAGCTGGAATGGAAATTAATTTCTCAGCGATAGCTAAAGGACGGGCTGTTGATGAGATTGCAGGCTTACTTAGCCTCTATGGTCTGCGTAATTATTTAGTAGAAATTGGCGGCGAGCTTCGCGCTTTGGGAGTAAATGAGCGCGGTAGCCCCTGGCGTCTCTTAGTGGCCTTGCCCCCTGGCCTAGCTTTGCCCTTAGAAACAGAGGCTGGGAATATTGAAATATCTTTAAACAAAGGTGCTGTTGCGACCTCGGGTGATTATAATAATTACTACGAGAAAAATGGCCAGCGCTTCTCTCATATTATTAATCCAAAAACTGGATACCCCATTAAGCATAACCTAGCCTCGGCTACTGTTATTGCAGAAAACTGTGAGGCTGCTGATGCTTTTGCTACAGCTCTCATGGTTATGGGCGAAAAAAAAGCACGAAGCTTTGCCATAGAAAATAATCTTGCTATTTCCCTGCTCTACAAATCTGAAGACTCTTGGAAAGTTTATCAAAGCAAAGAATTTCTCTCCTATGTAAAGTAAGCGAGAATGAGGCGAGAATTTATAAGCAGCTAATTAAAGTAGGCAATTAAAATAGGTAATTAAAGCAGGTAATTATTTTCTTTGAATTTCTTTAAGCTTCAGCAATGGCTTAAAGATACTTAAAACTATTTTAAAATTATCGCAGGAAATATAAAAGAAAAAGCAATAAATTTTTACAAGCTCCTGTGTTTTCATGTTACTTTTTAGAGTAGCCTAAGTAGAAATAAAAGCACTCTATCTTTGTTTTCTATTTTTGCTGAAAATTAAGAGCTTAACTTTTTAATTATTTTGATGAAATTTTCCAATAAGATGAATGAGCTAACAAGATAGCTTAGCTATCTGCTAGGAAATACATGAATATTATTATTTTATTAAGCTTTGTAATTTTTTGTTCAGCCATGATACTGCTATCATTGGGCTGGCTTATTAGCAAAAAAAGCCTGCGCGGTTCTTGTGGTGGGCCAGCTGTAATGGGAAGCGATGGCTTGCCGATCTCTTGTGATACTTGCCCGAACAAAGAGGCCAATCCTAACTGCGAGCGAGCTAAGCCAAAGTCTATAGATCCTGTTGGTTGAAAAACTAGCCTTGTTACAAGAAACAAGGCTACTCTTACAAAGATATTAATATGAATACCAGTATTATAATAGTCATTTTTATTCTGTTTATGCTGCTTATGTTTGGGGCAGCTCTTGTTTTCTTTATTTTTTTATCGAAAAATTCTTCTCGGAGGTTGGAGCAGCATGTAAGCGAAGGGCTTGAAAAAAAAATTGAGCAGCAACGAGATGAATCCGATAGGCTGTATCAGTATATTTCTAAATCCATGTCAGAGATAGGCGGGCGAAATAACGATAACTTTCAAAAACTCCGCAGTGAATTCGATGAGAAATTTAATCGCCTTGACACAAAAATGATGCATTCTCAAGAAAGTATTCATAAGGGACTGCAGAGTGGGCTTACTAACTTTAATGAAACCACAGGTAAGATAGGTGAGAAGTTTGCTCACATGACAAAGTTCGATGAGAATAGTAAGCAGATTATGGATACCATGCTGAATCTTAACAAAACACTTTCAAATGTGAAAAGCCGTGGAATGTTTGGAGAGTACCAGCTTGAGTTGCTGATTAGCGAAACCTTTCCCGAAGGCTCCTACGATAAGCAAGTGAGCGTTAAAACAAATTCGCAAGAACGAGTTGATTTTGTAGTGAAAATTCCCCAAGGGCCAAATAAATTTACCATGCTGCCTATCGATTCAAAATTCCCCTTAACCTCTTACGAGAGACTCTTGAAGTCTCGTGAAAATTCTGACGAAGCAGAGGAAGAAGAAGCGCTAAAAGATCTTCTAAGTTCTGTAAAAAACTCGGCTAAGGAAATACAAAAAAAATATATTAACCCACCGCTAACAACCGAGTTTGCTATCTTATTTCTGCCCCAAGAAAGTATTTTCATTGAGATAGCAAAGAGAAGTTCAGCTATGGATGAGCTGCGAAAAAAATATAATGTAATTGTAATTGGACCATCAATCTTCCATGTCCTGCTTAGCAC
>JAUXHF010000275.1 GCA_030621685.1 Spirochaetota bacterium | reverse complement strand
GAAGTCAGCGTAAGTTACTTAAAACATGTTTTGCCTTTATGCTTGCGCACCTTGCCCGCTGCACTTACCCGCTGCGCCTGCCTTGCTTCTAAAATAGCAGACATGCAGCAGCAAAAGCAGTCGTCCACAGCCCATTGCTATCTCCCATAAGCGCCTGTGTTGTGTTAGATGTCTGGTAAACATCACCTAAGATATTCCATTGTTTTTCTTTTTCATTCCAATTTTTTTTCGCATCGAAAGGATGCCCCTGCGAAGAGGCCAGCATTTGCGCCGCAATATACTCGGCATAGTGGCCTGCCTGCTCGCCAGTTTCTCCAAAAGATTCATGCTCCGAGAGATAGCCATACTTCTTTTTGTCTTCTGGGCGGGCAATGCCAACAGAGGCTGCAATTCTTCTTCCCGGCTCATTTGTTTGGTTTTTCGCATATATAGTGAAAAGTATCTGGCCCGGATGTAATAAGGCTAAACCCTCTTCTTTAGAAATAATTTCTGCTAATGGCGGGAATATGCTAGAAATTAACACAATGTTTGTTGCTTGAATGCCGGCATCTCGCAATGCATATTCAAAGCTGGTTAGCTTATCTTTATGCACGCCCAGGCCACGCGTTAGAAATACTTTTTTTGCTACTAGGTTTAACATCTGGCTTGCCTCTTAGAATTATTTATAATGCAATATTTATTGCTTGAATATCGGGCATCTCGCCATGCATATTCAAAGCTGCTTAGTTTCTCTTTATGCACGCTCGCACCCACACCAGCCGTTAGAAATACTTTTTTTGCTACTAGGTTTAACATCTAGTTTCCTCTTAGAGTTGTTTGTAACGCAATGTTTTTTTATATTCTAACACATATTAGAATATTTTTATTTAATTTAACTAGACGATAAGTAACAAATGCTCACGCTCCCAAGTTGTAACGACATCGCTAAACATTTCAATTTCATCATTTTTCACCTGCTTATACAGCTTAACAAAATTTTCGCCAAGATTTTTTTTCAACATCTTACTTTCTTCAAAAATTTGCAGAGCTTCATATAAGTGATAAGGTATCGTTCTATCCACCTGTTCTGATAGCTCACTGGATTCCTTAGAACAAGCAATTTTCTCTTCCATGCCAACAAAGCCGGCCAGCAAAGAAACCGCAAAGGAAAGGTAGGGATTGACATCCGAGCCGGGCAACCTATTCTCCACTCGAGTCGCCTTAGGTTCTGCTATGGGAACACGCAGGCCAACCGTGCGGTTATCGAAGCCCCAAGAGACGTTGATAGGCGTATCTAAATCGGGGCGGATTCGCCGATAAGAATTAACGTTGGGATACATAATAATCGAGGCTTCTGGCAAATACTTTTGCAGGCCACCAATGAAATGGAAAAACTTTTCAGAGTATTTTTTCTTAGGATCACTAAAAATATTTTGCCCATGTTTGTCTACCAGTGATTGATGCAGATGCATGGATGAGCCAGGTTGATTAATATGCGGCTTTGCCATGAACGTAAGATACATGCCTTGGTTTAACGCTGCCTGCCTTGCCGTGCGTTTAAATAAAAATATCTGGTCGGCTAGATCCAGCGCCGAGCCATGCAAGAAGTTCACTTCTAGCTGGGCGCTGCCACCTTCATGCAAAAAAGTATCTACATCCAAATTAGAACGCTCGCAATAGTTGTATAGCAAATCGGTGAACATCACGTATTCGTTTAAAGCCTCAATGCCGTAAGCCTGCGAGCCGCTTTCATATCGCCCAGAAAGACCTTTGGCTGGCTCTAGCGGGTAGTCGGGATCAAGGTTTTTCTGCACCAAGAAAAACTCAATTTCCGGGGCCACCACTGGGCGAATTCCTTGTTTGGTATAGTTTTCAATAACGTTTTTAAGTATTTGCCTAGAAGATACATTCACCTCCTCATACTCAAAGGTATAGAGGTCACATATTATTTGTCCTGTTTTTGTGGCTTTCACCCAAGGAGAACGGCGCAAAGTTTTAGCATCGGGAATCATCCTAAGGTCACGCGTAAGATTACGCCCCTCTACCGTAGGCGGATAATGCCCGGTAACCATTTGCGTTAAGGTATCGTAGGGGATGAATAGCGAATTATTCTTTAAGCCACTTAAAAATTTCTCGCTAGGAATAACTTTTCCTCGGGCAATGCCCGAAAGGTCCGGAAATATACATTCTACGTCCTCAATGTTGTTGCTAAGCAACCATTCTTGAATTTCTTTCCAACTATCTTTATTATTTTGTGAAAGCATAGAAGCTCCTCGTTATGTTTTTTTATTACTATGGTTTATATACAATGTAAAGCATCTATTAGAATACTTTTAAAAATTATTGAATTATGAGTTCTAAGGAAAGTA
>JAUXHF010000222.1 GCA_030621685.1 Spirochaetota bacterium | reverse complement strand
TAATGGCTTGAGCATGCCATGCTGTCACGATGTTCAAGAAATTACTTCCTTAGGAAATTCTAAGCTGAATTATTATAATAACGGCTTGGCTCATATTGAGGCTGATATTTTCTTATCTTTATCGATAATAGCTTGAGCATGCCATGCTGTCACGATGTTCAAGAAATTACTTCTTCCTTAGAAAATTCTAAGCTGAATTATTATAATAACGGCATGGCTCATATTGAGGCTGATATTTTCTTGTCTTTATCGATAATGGCTTGGGCCATGCTATCGCGGTGTTCAAGAATTTTCTTTTGTAGCAAAGCATCAGAAAGTGCCAAAATACGAATAGCCAAGAAAGCAGCATTCTTAGCTCCAAAATCGCCAATAGCCACCGTAGCTACGGGCACACCTGCCGGCATCATAACAGAGGCATACAGAGCATCTCTGCCCCCTAAGGAGCCTCTATCTAAAGGAACGGCTATTACAGGAAGTATGGTGTGCGCAGCGCATACGCCGGCTAAATGTGCCGCCAAGCCAGCCTGGGCGATTATCACTGCATAGCCATCGCCGGCGGCTCTGCTAACTATTTCCTCTACGAAGCTAGGTGTGCGGTGCGCTGATGCTATGCGAACCTTATAGCTAACATCAAAGTGCTTAAGAATTTCTACTGTTTTCTTAGCAGATTCCAAATCTGAATCGCTTCCCAAAATAATAAGAACTTTCATAGCTTACAATCTTTTCCTCTTTGCATACATAAAACTGAAATCACAGGCATTTTCTAAATAGGACTTTCCTAATGTTAAGTAAAGCTATTCTTTTCGTTAATCAGAATATCTATAAATTGCTTGTTTTTAATTTTTTGATAGTATATCATTATAAAACATAGATGGTAAAAAGAAAAAACCTCTTGCCTTTAAGCCATGCCTTATTTATATTCAGCTAGTAGTTTTCTCTAAGAATTCCAGCAAAAACTAATACATAAACAGAGAAAAGAGATAAATAAAAGAAAGTTATGCGAAGTTTCTTTAACAAATTCCTAAATTATACAAATATATAGCTCGTATAAGATTAATAAATGGTATACTATTCGCTACTCACTTCTATGTTTAGGTTTTATGTTTCATATAATCTGTTTTATATGATTTATTTAGTTTATATCCATTTATATTAAGTAGGCATCTGTGGATGCCTTAAAAAAACTGTGGATGCCTTAAAAAAACAAATATAGCCGTAGCTTTTAGAAGTTCAGCTACAAAATATTTAATTAGAAATATATAGGTTCAGCAATAATATGTCTTTAGGTCTCGTCCTTTATTTAATCATTTGTGTTTTATTGATCATCACCTCGGTTTTGCAACAAGGGCAAAGTGGGGGGCTTGGCATCTTAGGCGGGTCTGGCAGCACCTTGCTGGGACCAACTCAAGGTAGTTTTCTCTCCCGAGTAACTACTTTTTTGGCGGTGATGTTTTTCATCGGGGCCATTTTCTTCTCTGTTATTAGCAGTGGCGATAACTCTTCTTTAGATATTCCCATAGATACCACCAGCCCGCAAGAAATCCCCGATGTTGACGAAGAACTAACGCCGCTTCTTGAAGAAGATACGCTTTCTCCCGCCGAAGATACTCTTTCTCCTGCCGAAGATGCGCTTAATAACAACGATAGCTTACCTCTTTTAGAAGAAGAAATACTTATCGAGCCAGATACTCTGCAACCTGCTACTGCCCCTAGCGAAACTGAATAAGCCCTGCGGGAATATTGCGTAAATATCGCGTAAATATCGCGTAAATATCGCGGGAATATTCCTAAGAAGCTCTATAATTCTAGCTAAGTTCCTCTTTAATTGCAAGAAGGCTTTTGTTTTCCTATTTTATCCATGGCTAATAGCAGCAAAACTGAAAAAGTTAAATTTTACGTAAAAGGCATGCTGATGGGCGCAGCCGATTTAGTGCCGGGCATATCCGGTGGTACAGTAGCTTTGCTTACGGGCATCTACGACACACTTATTACCTCTTTAGCAGGATTATTTCAGGCTCGCCACTTAAAGCAGCTCTTGAAATTTCAATGGAAAACTATTTTCCAAGAAACCAATATTCTCTTTCTTATCATCTTAGAACTTGGAATACTTACCAGTGTATTCTCGCTGGCTAGGGTTATTGAGTACATGCTGATTAGCCATAGCATAGTTACATGGTCATTTTTTTTCTCTGTTATTTTTTGTTCGATAATCTTGCTTATGCTGAAGAACTTTAAGCCTTCTCGGCTCTCTTTGCTTCAATTTTCTATGGGCTTTGTAATTGCTTTTTCCATAGCCTTTGTTAGCCCGGCTCAAAGCCAAGAAACTGGCTCTTTGCTTTCTATTGTGGGGGCTGGCAGCATAGCCATAAGTGCCATGCTCATTCCCGGCATTTCAGGAAGTTACCTGCTGGTACTCATGGGCAAATATGCCAGCATCATTAATGCCTTAAAAACCTTTGATATTTTAGTTATTAGCATGTTCACTCTCGGCTCGGCTTTGGGATTGATTTTCTTCTCAAAGATCTTAAACTACTTCTTAAAACATCATTACCATAGTCTTATTGCCATTATGTCTGGCTTTATGTTAGGAGCGCTTCCCAAGGCTTGGCCATGGAAGACCTTAAGCAAGAGTGGCAAAGATTTATACTGGCTGCCCGCAACATACGAAAGCCTAACAGGCGAAGAGAGTAAACTTTTGCTAAGCCTTTTTGTTATGATAGGCGCTTCTTTATTCATTGCTAGCTTGGAAATTTTTTCACGGCGCCAGCAAAAAAAAGCATCCGCCTAGCCGTAAAAGCAGAGGATTTATCTACTTTTTAGTTTCTGCTTTTTAGTTTAAAGATAGTATACTCCGTTGTGAATGAGTAACAAAGTAAGCCTATAAAGTTAGTAAAAACAAATAATCGGCATCTTTTATGAACAAGTTAGACCAGTTTTTCACAAAAAAGGTAGTAGCTAGGCGCTGCTGGGATAACTTGTTACCCGTTTTAAAAAAACTGACGGGAAAAACAAAGCAGGATTTGTTCTTTATTGAACCATCGGCTGGCGATGGTTCTTTCTACGACCTCCTCCCCCAGAAAAAAAACCAACGGATAGGCATAGATATAGATCCGCTTAGGAAAATATTCATTAAACAAGATTTTATTAGCTGGAAGCCGCCTAAATTTCAGCATCTAAAGGAAACACATCACGAGCGCACCGTGGTTTAGAAAGGGAGATGTTGTTCAAGAATATCTAGGTAAAGCCGCCGCCGCCGTAAAAAACCTCATCTAAATTTCAAAATACTGAATTTCACATATTTAAAAACATACTTACCTGATTTTGAACGTAATTATAGAGCCGCGACTTGCCATTCGAGGCCGAAAGATCTTCGAGGCCGCCCAAAAAACTTACGCTTTTACATTCCTAACTTGCCTTGATGAGAATTATAAGCAGCAGGCAATAGAATCTTCGATTCTTGCCTTAGCCGAAAAATCAAAAACAAGCGCCAGCAAGAAAGCCGAAGGCTTAGCACTT
>JAUXHF010000322.1 GCA_030621685.1 Spirochaetota bacterium | reverse complement strand
CGTTGGCACAAAGAAAACATCTATGAGGATAACGAGAAAGGAAAGGCTTACGAAAATAAACGCTAGCTGCCAATCTACGCCAAGGAAATATTCGCTCATAAGAATTTTTAGATTACGGTTTTTAGTTACTACCAAAAAGATGGCTATCTTAGCTATAATTAAGCAGCTCTAACCGTAGCTAGCACCATGTTAAGAAGTTTCCTTCCCTTGTTTTTCTGCGCTTACTCTTGTAACGAGTTTTGCGCCATAACGACTGCCAATAATTTTTACGAGCTGGCCTTCAGGAATAAATTCGCTTTCGGCATGCGCATCATATACCTTTCCAGCATAAAGAATTTTACCCGCCGGATTAAGCGATGTTTCCGTAGTAGCTATCGCCCCTCTTTCTCCGCTAGCTTTGTTCGGCCTAGCATTTTCGCTTAGATCATGCCCCTCCTCGTCATCAGAGCCAGATGAATACTCTGATACGTCCACACTCTCTGCGCTGGCATGAAGCACCAAGGGGTTACGGCGCTGCGTTTTCCGAAGCACAAAAAATAAGCCAAAAAACAATATGGTACTGGCTATAAAAGCATAGATAACCGTAAGAAAACTATCTTGGAACAAGTCTATTTGTATGGGGTTTTTGGGAATAGTGAAATCTTGCAACATCAATACGAATGAGGTCAAAATACACAATACACCACTTACGCCGGCAAGGCCAAAGCCCGGCAACACGAAAACCTCTACCGCCAGCAAGCCTATACCCAGTATCAAAAGAGCTAGCTCACTATAGGTAGCTAGCTCTACAGCATAAAGCCCAATAAAAAGAACAGTGATAACAGCAACCGCGCCTATACCAAAAAAACCAAAGCCAGGGCTTTGCGCTTCTAGATATAAACCCAGCAAAGCCAAAATAATGAAAAGCCCAGCATAGCGGCTAATGAGGGCAACAATTGTTTCTGATGGCGTGGGCTGAAAGTCGCTAACTTGCTCGCCCTTGCTAAGCAGCTGTTCATGGTTTTTTAAGCTGGCTATCGAGAAGCCTAAATTTAAAGACTCTCGGTGGCTAAGTGTAAGCAATTCGCCCGCTGCTACAAGGGTTCGTTTTTTCAAGATTCGCTGCTTTTCACGCTTGGTCATACCCGAATATTCAATGCCATTTACCACAAGCTTAGAGCCATCGGTAAATTCCAATTCGAAAATTTCCCTATCGGCAGAAACAAAGGCTTCCACGATTTTCACGGGATAGCCGTTCTGCTCCGCCAAAGAACGGAATTTCGCCCGCAAAGGCGATTGGAATTTCTCGCCTAACATCGTAACGCCGCCTTCACCGCCCGTAGTAATAGGCGCCACATCCCCTAAAGTGCTGCCCTCTTCCATAACCAGCTTCCTACACGCCAAGGCAATTAACGTGCCTGCCGATATAGCTTTTTTATCTACGTAGGCCACTGTCTCCACTTCTATACTTAACAGCAAATCAACTATTTTGTAAGCTGAGTCTAACCTACCACCAAAGGTGTTAATTTTGAAAATAATTCTATCAACCTTGCTTTCAAGTGCCTCGGCTACCGATCGCTTTAAAAAGGCATAGCTGGAAGGTTCTATCGGTCCTTCTATGGGAATAATGGCCGTTTGATTATATTTCTTGCTTAGTAAATCCTCTCTTTTTTCTTCCCAGATTTTTCCGCCTAAACTGCTTTCTTCCTTGACAAGTTCTAACCTGTAAGA
>JAUXHF010000208.1 GCA_030621685.1 Spirochaetota bacterium | reverse complement strand
AATCAGGCACTATATCTCGGGCTTAAGGGTGGGGTCGGGTGGGGGGGGCGGAAGGGGGAGCTTGTGGTACTCGCTGTGGAGCTTGTTTTACTCGGGCTAAGGAGGGCTTGGAGGCTTTGGAGCTTTGGGTGTTATTCCGCGCTAAAGCACTTCTTTTAATTCATCGTAATTACGATAAATAACAGCTTCTTCTTTTTTCTCGATAAGCAGGTCATTCATGGCTTTGGGGAGCTTTTGTTGGATAATAAGTGATTTAAGAATTTTTTCTTGTTCGGTAGGTAGCATTTTTTGGATGCGTGGGTTTTCACGAGAAAGTACGACAAAGGCGTTATCTAGTTCTGTACTGGATATGGGTATGTTGGAAATTATTTCTCCCTTTATATACTCTTCAATTCTAACTTGATAGCCATAAAACCTTAGTCCATCGGCTACGTATTTGTTTTTAGTGAAATTAGAATTTTTTATTTCCATTAAAGTAAGTTTACGAAATACAACTTCGTGAATCATATCAACTTTTATTTGTTCGGCTTTTGCCTTGTTTTTAGCCTCAAGTTCCGTATAAACTATTCCTAGCTTTTCAAGTTCTTTGGAAAGCTTTTTTTCAACTTCGTCTCGGCTAACTGTTTTTTTGCCTATTTTAGCCACGGTATTTTTTGCCGTATAGTTATATTTAACCTTATATTTTTTCTCTAAAATTTTGCGATATTCTGCTTTTTTATCTTGAATATCTCGCATAACACGAATTTGATACAGGTTTTTTTTCTCCTCATTACTTAAGTCTTCAAATTTCCGCTCTCTGGCCTGAGGTAGCTTGTTGTACTCTTCCTTTAACTTAGCAATACTGGGGGTCTGCTCTATAAGGTTGATGTTTCTATTTACAAATAAACTTATAAGCCAATCCTGACGAGTCTCTTGGAATATTTTCTTCGCCTGTGCATTGCTGGCATAGTTCTTTTTTTCCGATTCTTCAAGTAGTATCAGCATATTGATATAGTCTTTGAGAAGTTCTTTACGGCTTATGCCTTTTTGTTTAAGTAGAGTATCTAAGTTGTTTTCTTTGGCAATAAATTTTTGAAAATTTACGAAACTTTGAAATTCCTTCAAACTGACTTCTTTTTTGTTTATCTTGGCTACATAAGCATGCGATGTCGAATATAAAGCTATAAAAGCTATAAAGAATATGCTAAAAAAGAAAGAAAGAAAACTTTTTGGCAAGCCCCGTGTCTTTAAAAGACGAAAAAATGTGTTCTTCATGAAATTTACCTATTCATCCAACATAAGTGAATGAGTTTTGTGTGTGTTTTCTAAGGCGATGCCTTTTTCTAAGTATACTACTTTTTACGTTAAAAATGTAAAAAGTAGTATGGAAAAAGCGTATCTTTCTTGGAGGCTAGAAAGAAAAACAAGTAGGATTGGAATTTTGAACTTTTATGGGAGCTGAAAGTTGACAATATCTGCCTTTTTTTGCTAGCTACGTGTATCAATGGCTAATGAAGAGCGCATACTATGTTCCTAGTAAATATGTTGGCAGGAGTTACAGTAGAACAGTAGAAATAAGCGATCTACTGATAATCAGAGTGGCTTCCTTGGATATACTGGTCAAGCCTCTCAAAACCACGCTGGGCAGCTTCTTGGGGGGAGTAGAAACTGTTATCTAGGTAATCGTAAGTAACATCAGTTGAAGGAAGTCTGGCTAATCGCCGATAAAAAGACCGAGCTTGAATATACCAGCCCATTTTGCTATAAACATCTCCGGAGTAGAGCAAAGATTCATCGTAAAGATCTCCCCGTTTAAGCGTGATGTCTTGCTGAATGGTAAAAAAAGCATCTATTGCCTGGCGTTTACTCTGCAGGGAGGTGTAGCGTGCATCCAGGAGTATGCCTTGCCAAATTAGGGCTTTTGCTAACAGCTCTCTGTTGTCGTTTTGGTCAATAATATTACTGAGAATAACTTCGGCACGGTCGCCAAAATTACTTCGTTGAAATTCGGAGTAATTGTTAACATTAAGCATCATTGAAAAATAGGCTAATGCACGATAGTAGAGAATTTCATTATCATCGCTATTCTCGCTAAGGGAAATCACTTCTTGGTAGGCAAAGTTGCTCATAGCTTTTTGAATATTTGCTAGTTGGCTAAAACTGCTAATTGAAGTATTTTCCCTAAGTGGCACTACGCCTGGAGCTGGCGGCGGCGCTAAGGTTTTTGTAACATTTGTTCTTGTTTTTGTAACATTTGTTCTTGTAATAACAGGATAAGCTTTTTCTGCCACGGCGGCGGGCTTTTTGTTGTCTTTACTCCCTGTTTTTTCGTCAATAGCTTTTTCTGGTAAACAGCTACTTAAAAATAAAACTATCAGCAAAAACCAAATGGCTGAAAACCAATGGAAGCGAGACGGTTTTTTAGGTATTATTTCTTTATTTTTTCTATTTATTTTCATCTTGTACCCTTTTGTATTATTTTATATAGTGACATTTTTGAATTTTAGAAGTATTTCCGTGTAAGAAATTTCTTACACGGAAGCTAGCTTGCTAAGCCACAAAAAGCATGGATTATAACTACAATAATATAGTATCTAACTACAATAATATAGTATCGTAAAAAAATTACTAATTAGTTGGTTGGTAATTCAAGTGGACTCCTTGAACGTAGTCATCAAGTCTTGCCAAACCCTGACGGGCGGCTTTTTGCGGAGAATAGAAGGCATTATCTATGTAATCATAGGTGATGTTATTGGGCGAAAGTCTGGATAATCGCCGATAAAAAGATCGAGCTTGAACATACCAGCCCATTTTGCTATAGACATCGCCAGAATATAAAAGCGAATCATCGTAATAGCTGCCTTTTTTCAACCTTGGATCGCTCTGAATAACAAAAAAAGAACCAATGGCCCGCCGTTTATTTTTTAGCGAAGTATAACGTGTGTCTAAGAGTATGCCTCGCCAAATAAGGGCCCTAGCTAAGAGGTCGCTTCGTACTCGTGATCTAATAACATTGTTGAGTAAAGATTCTGCGCTACCTCCAAAAGTATTACGACTTGATTGAGAGTACTTACTGGTGTTTAGCATCATTGAGAAGTAGGCTAAGGCTCGATAATAGCGGACTTCGCTATTTTTATTTAAATAGCTAAGTTCAATAACACGTTCGTATTGAAAGTTTGTCATGGCCATTCTTATTTTTTTTAAGAGTTGGTCTTTACTTAAATTTGTAACCGCTAGCTTCTGCGTTGTTTGCGTTTGAGCTACAGTTGTAACTCGGCTAGCCTTGTTTGTTGCACAGCTGCTAAGAAATAACAAGGATAAGACTGCAATCCCAAGAATTAAGTAGCCAGGAAAGCGTTGCATATTTATAGTTAGCGTTTTTCTTTTATTTGTGTCCATCTTTTTACCACCTTTTATGCTTTGGGATATTCCCATGATTTTTTGAAGTATTGTTTTTAAGAACTTCGTAATTTTTTACAAAGAATAATATAAGAAATTGAATTTTTTATTTTGTTTTCTGCATTAGTTTTTCTTTTTTTGAATAGAACGCCTTGCTGTTTAGTAGAATTAAATACGTGTATTTAAACTGAATATACTCTTTTAGCTATTACTCTAGCCATTGCGCTAGCTATTACTTTGGTTATATTATAGTATCGTGATTTTATAGCATAAAATAAATATTTTAAAAACAATAAACAATTTTATAGATAGAAATAAGGAGGGAGGTTTTTAGGCTGAAATTCTTAAGTTAAATTGTTAAGTTAAATTGTTAAGTTTCATGGCTATATGAAAGAGCGTTTGGAAGTATGTTCAAGCTCGCAAATTACATGTTTGCAGAGCAGCTAAGA
>JAUXHF010000132.1 GCA_030621685.1 Spirochaetota bacterium | reverse complement strand
CCTTAGCTTGCGTATCTTGTTGCATATCGGCTAGAGCCTTTTCTTGCTTTGTGTGAAAGAGCTTAAGGCGATCGTTAGTTTGGCGGAGAGCGCCATCGAAGCCTTCAAAACGCTGTTCGTAATTTTCTAATGTGGAGCTAAGCCGACTTTCAAGGTTTTCTTGTAAGGCTAAGGTAGAAGAATTGGAAGAATTGAGCTTACTTTCGTTATGTAGCATAAAAGCTTTGAATTCGGCTACAAGAGTATCCATATGTTTAGCTTGCTGGGCTTTAGAGTTTTCCTGAAAAGCATGAAGCATAGCTTCGGCTTGCTTTTTAGTTTGTTGTAAAGCACTTTCATTTTGTTGTGAAAGAGAGGCACACTGCTGCTTAAAATCGCCTTCAAGGGCAATGGTTTTCTTTGAAACAAGCTCTTGTTTTTGAGCAGCTTGCTCTTCAATATGCTGGATATAAGCATCTGCCTTAGCTTGCGTATCTTGTTGCATATTAGCAAGAGCTTGTTCTTGTTTTGTATGAAAGAGCTTAAGGCGATCGTTAGCTTGGCGGAGAGCGCCATCGAAGCCATCAAAACGCTGTTCGTAATTTTCCAATGTGGAAGTAAGCTTTTCTTCTTGGTTTATTAATTTATCTTTTGCCTGAATTTCAGCTTCAAAATTCTCAATGATATTTCTTAAAGACGCTTTCGCCTCATCTTGTAAGAGCGCTGTTTTCTCTTTTAGTTGTAAGGAAAGTTTGTTTTTTCCTTCTTGTAGCTGATCTTGTACAATAACGAAAGCTTTTTTGCTAAGCTCCTCTAGGCGTTTTTCTAAGGCAGCACCTTGCTGTTTAGATAGCCCATGAAGCTTTATGCTTACTTGTTGTAACTCAGTTTGCATGTGCTTTAGCTGGGTATGAAATTCTTTTTCCGAGTGGCTAAATTGTTTTTGAAGCCGAGATGCCGTAATCCCAGAGACTTCATCAGCTTTTTTTTGTAGCTGGGCAGTATAGGCATGCAGTCTTTCTTCTGCCTTCTGCATCTCTGATAAAAGATGCTTTTGCTGGCTCTTGTTTTGTTTCTCTGTTTCCTTTAGGCGAAATTCAAATGATTCAAGATCCTCTTTCAACAAGCTAAAATTTTCGAACAGTCCTTTTTGTTGCTCTGTTTTTTCTTCTAGGCGTAGCCCCCAATCATCAAGAGCGTTTTGCCATTCTTGTTGAAAATTTTGCAAAGAAACATTCATGTGGCCTTGTTCTTTCTGCAAGGCCGACTCCCACTCTTGTTGTAAATGGATTTTTGATTGTTTTGTTTGTTCCGCAAAATTGGCTTCGAGTTTAAATTGTGCTGCAGCAGATTTTTCTGCCAACTCAAGGTTGCTTGTTTGTATGTCGGCGGCCTTTTTGCTGATAGTTTGCTTAAGATGCTCCTCTTTCTCTGCGATGAGCTTGTTTGTTTTTTCAGAAAGTTTTTCAAAAGCATGTTGTAGGTTTTCTATTGATACTTGTTCTAATTTCTGTAGCTTCTCGTCAGTTCTTTGCTGATGTCCCCCCAGATGGGTTTTTATTTTCCTTATCTGCTGCGAGGCATCTTTTATCTCTGCTTGTAAGCTGCTAAGCACTTTTCTTGCTTTCGTTACGTCATCTAGCACCTCATTGCTTTTACTAAGGTCGTTTTCCAAACGTTGTCCTTTCTGCTCTGCCTCTTTTAGTGAGCCATTAAGTTTGAATAGGTTTTTCTCAAATTCTTGCCAGCGTTTGTCTACATGCCCACTGAAGTCATTGAAGTGTTCTTTTATTTGCTTATATTTCTTTAAGTCAATTTCTAAATTTAGCGACACTTCTTCAAGCTCATTGATGCCTACAAAAAAATGACGATCTAACTCGGATATTTTTGATTTAACGTAATTTTGAATCCGTGACAGCCCTAATTGGCTAAGGACATAACGTGACATAAAAAATATGAAAATTATGATGCTGAAAAAATATAAAACGAGTTCTACATTAAACATAAATAACACTCTCTTTCTCTTTAATTGTTTATATAAATATACTTTTTGCCCAGTTTGATAGATGCTTTGACCTTCTATACAAATAAGATGTTTGGGAAATTTGCATTGTTTTTTTCTAGAAATATTCTATTTTACAAAATGTTTCCTTTGCTTAATTCCCTGTGAATTCATATTATACTAAGTGCTTATACTACGTTTTACAGCTTATAAGTTAGCCTAGTTAGCCTATAAGTTAGATTGCAAATTCAGCAAGGACAGGCATAGGTTAAGAGCGAGAGCGGGATTAAATAGTCGAGTGCTCTTAAAAGCTATAAGCTGTAAGTCTTCCATTGAAAGCAGCGAAGTCAAATTTTTTAAATTTTTTATTAATAGAAAATTATACCTTGATAAGTTTAAAAAGTCAATAACCTCCTAGTAAGTGTGAGTTTTTTTGCTATCTTCTTTGCTTTTACAAGAGTTTTCCTTGTGTTTTCATGTATTTAAGGATACACTATTTAAAAATATCAAGAGAGGAATGTATTATGTTTGATTTTTTAGCTGGTTTACCAATTTATGCGGCGTATGCTATTCTTGCAGCAGTAAGTTTGCTTATATTTTATCTTAGCTATAAGCTTAGCTCGCTTATAGCTATTGTGAAATTCAGCAAAGAACGAAAACGAATTGAACATCAACAAGAGACCGTTCAAAAAAGCCTAAAAAATATTTTAGATGGCGAAAAAAAGAATCTTGATAAGAAGGTAGTAACCCTTAACAAAGAAATAACAGATCTACAAGAGAAAGTAGAGACTTACCGCAAAAAAATTTCCGGTATTGGTGGAATCAGCGTTTTGGCGGCAGGCAAAAAACGTTCAGAAATTATCTATGCTTTGCTTATAGAAAATGAACTTCTGCAAGAGGTTCTTCAAAGAACAGCCAATGATATCGAAGCAAAACAAAACAATAAGGCTAGGTTGAAAACAAGTCTAGATATCGAGAAAAGGCAGGAACTTATTGAAGGAATCATGCAGAAAGGCGAGGTGAAACAGCTGTTACAAGATATTCTTAATAAGAATCTTAATATTCGTAGTTACAAAGCAGATATCGAGAAAAAACTACGTAAAGCCATGCCGGGCAGCAAGAATTCTTAAGAATTATTTTCTTGCTGCTTGCTTTGCTTCTTGCACAAGGCTATAAAGTTTTTTGCCATCTGCCGGGGTAGGTACTACTTTGCCGTTGATGGCTATAGTTGGGGTGCCACGAATAGGAACGGCATCGCCATGTGAAAGGTAGCGTTTGCCTAGGTCAATAACCTTAGAAGTAGCAGCATCTTTTTTCAACTTTTCTACGTCAAGGCCTAGGCTTTTGGCGTAATTTTCAAAAGTCAAAAAGGCTTGCCCTTGGCTTTTTCTCTCCCAAGAACGTTGGCCGGATACTATGCTATCTAAAAGCTCATAGCCCTTGCCTTGTTTTTTAGCGGCTTCTACATACTCGGCAGCTTTGGTGGCATGGGGGTGTATATGCGGTAAAGGATAGTGGCGAAAGACGACTTTTACATCGTCTTTAATAATTCTCCAAGATGAGCTGAGTACTTGATGGAATTGGTAACAGGCCGGACACTGCAAATCTACATATTCAATAATAATTACGCTTGCATCGGGATTGCCAATGCTAAGTTCGTCATCGGTAACGGTTTGCCAATCTAAAGAGCTAGCTGAGGCGTTAGAGCTGGCAGAGGTTTGCTGAAAAAGAACTACCCCGACTATCAGCACGAGGCCTGCGGTTAGCATTATAATGAGTTTCGTGTTTTTCATGTTGGACTTCCTATATTGTTGTCTATCTTAGTTGCTATATGTTTTGAACGTATGGAGTATATATTTATGGTGTTAATTATATAGTATGGTGTTAATTTATAGTATTTAATTTTTATTTTGCCAGTAGGCGTATGAGGTTTTTTGTATAAAGCATTATATCTGATAATTTGGCATATTCATTTTCTGTATGGCATTGCGCCACAATACCCGGGCCGTAGTTGAAGCTGGGCAGGCCTAAGGCGCTGAATTGGGCAATATCTGTCCATGCTTGTTTTGCTTCTTGGGGGATATCCAAGGTTGTAAGAAATTGCCGAAGTAAGGGGCTTTCTATAATCTTTCCTGCAGGTGAGAATGAGGTGATTTCAATATTTTCTGGCGCTGCTCCGCAAGCCTCTAGTTTTTTGAGGAAGGCTTTTTCTGCCTGATATCTGCTATAATGGGGGGCAAAACGAAAGTTTACGTTGGCTGACCATGTTTGCGGAACAGTAGTTTTTCCGCTAGAACTAGAGCTTTCTGTTATGCTCATGACATCATAAAAACTAAGATTTTTATAGCTGTATTTTTCGGGTTTTACGAGACTCATGTTTTGTATGAAGGGTAGGGCTTTATACAAAGCATTTTGCCCATGCCAGGGCCTGGCCGAATGGGCAGGCTTGCCTTGAAAAACAATTTTGGCATGGAGGCTGCCCATGCAGCCCAGCTGGATTTTATTATCTGTAGGCTCTGCGACAAGAGCTAAATCTATAGTTTTAAAAAAATTCGGAAAAACCTTTATGAGTTGATACAGGCCGTTATCTTCAATGTTGGCAGTTTCTTCAGCGCTATAAAATATAAAAGACAGCCGGTAGTGTTCACTCACCAAGGCGAGTTTTTCTTTGAGTAAGTATAAGAAAACACTAAGACTGGCCTGCATATCAGAAGCTCCAGCTCCGTGGATCCTGTCTTTATCTTGATAGGCCTTAAAGTGTTTGGGGACTACATCGGTATGACCAACAAGTACAATATGCTTCCTCGTTTTTCTAGCGCTGGGGTAGATATTGGGCATGGCAATAAGTGAATGGCCCTTGCTTAGCAATACTATGTTTTGTTGAGAATCCTGTATTTGCTGTTTAATGTGATTGTATATTTGCTTTTCGTGGAAAGAAGGCGAGGGAATATTCAGCAGATCGATGAATATCTTTTTGATGTTTTCTTCATCAATGCTTAACGCCGAAGAAAGTCTTGATTGGCCTGTCATGAGAGGCGATTGGCTATCGAGAGGCGATTGGCTATCTTTAAAAGCAACATACGAAAGCCCCAAAAGAAAGCATTGGTGATGAGCATGTTTATTGCAGCCTGTAAACTAACCTGGGAATATGTTCTTCTTTGAATACTGCCCTTAATCATATTCGTATTGGGAAGCCAAGGTACTTAGTTTAGCATAGCAGCGACATCGCTAAAGGCTTCTTGTTTGTTAGAAATTTTTGTTTTTCGTATAGCCCTACGGATAATGCCTTCTATTTGTTTGGCGGAGAAGCTCACCTGCATTTCTAAGAGCAGCTCAAGAATAGTCTCATTATTCTTGATATTGTAAATTTCTGTATCGTCATGCCTGAACGTGGCAACAAGCCGAGAGAAAGCCTCACTGCTGGATATTCTAGGCCCTTCTTCTAGAGAATCTTTGGTTTTTTTATTTGATATTTTCTGCGAGCGTTTTACTTCTTTGCGAAGCTCTCGTTCTTTACGTTCAAGTTCATTTTGTTTCATGGCTTTGTCCTGCGGTGCAACCTTAATATTATGCTATAAATAACAAAAAAACTGCTAAAAGTAAAGCGTTTTTTAGTGGTTTTCTTTGCTAGCGGTTTAAAATTTTGCTCATATGGAATTTCAATATAAGATGACCTTATGAATGAAAGGTTTAGGCCTTGTTGGGCCTCGTTGGGGCTACGTTAGTAAATAAAAGAAATTCTAAAAGAAATTTTTTAGGGCAAGATGAAAACAGCAGGAGGATAACAGGCCGCATCATCTTCTTTGGGCGCTAACCTAACATGGCAGAGCGAGAAATAATCTTGTGCTAGGCAGAGAAGAAAAACCAAACCCAAACCATTTGTAAGCAGTATAACTGAATAAGTAGAATTTATAAGTAGTGATGCTGGTTAATATCATCTATGCATCTGCCGATACTACAAAGATG
>JAUXHF010000302.1 GCA_030621685.1 Spirochaetota bacterium | reverse complement strand
TATATAAATAATCAAACAATAACGCAACATAACGGTGATGGTACAGCGTTCTACTCCGAAGGCTGTAAATTTCTGTAAAGCGCTGGTAGCCTTTGTTTGAACCTGTTAGGAATTCATCTCTAATATTCCCATTTATATAATAGCGGTTATTTTCAACTGTATGATATTCAAAAAAAAAGCCTTGAGAAACCCTCCCAAACCCATCTGCATGTAAGGCTTTTGCTGGGATAGCTAGAAAACCAAACAGCAAAAATAAAGCCACAGCAAAATGCCTTTTCTTAGTTTTGAATTTATTCATTGTTATCATGATTCTATACGACAAAAAAAACTTGTTATAAAAAGAATGAGCGAAAAAAATCTACAGACTTACACTTAGCCAGTAAAACTAGAAAAAAGCATAGCTGTAAATTATTTTGCCTCAGCCTTAGCTTGGCTTGTCTGAAAAACAAGGCCATGCATAACAAAATTCTTTTCTTTAAGATAGCGGAATCGTGTTAAAACTTCTATTTCTTCCCCCACAAGTGGCAAGACCTGTTGGCTGGTAAAGGTTATTTCAGATTGGTACAGTTTTCTCTTTGTTGCTGGCGAAGCTGGCTGAGCGCGCAGTGGATCTCCAAACTCAAGTAAAATTAAGAAGCCTGATTCAAGTAGCACGGTTTCACGAACCTTGCCCTGCAGTTTCCAATAGGTACCTGTATAGAGCTGTGTTTCTCTATATAAAGATTCAACAGAAAGTGAGTTTTTAAAGCTAATAAAGTTTGGTTGCTTAGCAAAAGGAAGTAAAAGTTTAAAGCGCTCTACTACTGCAAAGGGCGGAGAGAGCAGTAAGGCTTTATTATAAGCTATATATAAGTCGTTGGGATAATTTATAGCCCTAAGCATGACTGAACGCTTCATCGCCTTGAAAAGTGATTTATATTCATTTTCATGCTGCCTAGAACCTGATTTCTGCTCAAGGAAAAGCTCATCGCCTAAGTTAATCGATTCTAAGGCTTGGCTAGAGAAAATGGAAGAGGAGCTGGGCGAAAAAAATTTGCTACCTAGCTGTTTTTTCATAAAACTCAATCTGCGTTTAAGTTTTGTACTCCACGTTACTTGGCTAGCAGATGGGCTTAGTTCCTCTTCAGAAACTAGGCTTGGCTGATTAAGAAATGACAGGGCAATTATTAAAATCAAAACCAAAAACAAGAGCCAAAGAAGCATTTTCCCAAGCAGCCTCGGTTTAGAAGAATTTTTTCTCCCTACAAAAACGGCTACGAGGCCAAGCAAAGGTTGAAGCAAAATTATGGCTAAGAAATACCGTATCCATACAAAAAAATTCACTCGTTCATGGCGGTAGAAAAAAGAAAGGTTTTTCTGCAGTATAAGCGTATAGGGGTTTTCAGACTTTTCGATAGCCCGCGTAATTCTTCGAACAAAACTTCCTAGCCTAGGGTGATGCAAAAGTTTGCTGTATCGCAAAAGGGCTTGCTGAGTGTTTTCTTCGGTTAAGTCTATATAGGCCTGCATCAGTAAAGCATGAGGCTCCTCTTTATTAAGCTGAAGAATGCCCCTAAGGTATCTTTTAGCACGACCTGTCTCGCCAAGTCTTAGGCAGGCATAGGCAGGGCTTGTCTCATTGAAGAAGTCGCTTGCCTCGTTAGCAAAGGCCCCGGCTACAGCACTTTCTTCATCACGAAACTGGGTGATAACATGGCGGTAACGCCGAGAAAGAAACCAAAGCAAAGCCAAGCACTTTGCCCGATAGACAGGCAGAGGCTTTTTGCTATCAGCCCGATCCCGCATGACCTTTTTGACTTGTTTTTCTTCCTGCAAAGCCAAAACCTTCCCATCTCTCTTTATACAACGCTATTTGCTTATACAAAGCTACTCGCTTATTC
Organism: Spirochaetota bacterium; assembly: GCA_030621685.1. GTDB lineage: Bacteria > Spirochaetota > UBA12135 > COTS27 > COTS27 > JAUXHF01. Next base: position 124 of record JAUXHF010000302.1, on the reverse strand, counting down.
AAAGCTACTCGCTTATTCAAAGCTACTCGCTTATACAAAGCTACTTGCTTATACAACGCTACTTGCTTATACAAAGCTACTTGCTTATACAACGCTATTTGCTTATACAAAGCTACTCGCTTAT
>JAUXHF010000159.1 GCA_030621685.1 Spirochaetota bacterium | reverse complement strand
AGAGAACTCCGCTTTGTTATAGAGTATGCTAAGGGCTGCAAAAAGTGATTTTCTCACCAAAGCCCCCTGGTCAGTGGCTAAAGAGACTACGCCGCCTGTAGGATTGCTGACATCAGAGGTGATAGCAGCAGCCTCACCGCCGCCTTCGTCCTTTGCAGCGACCTCAAATTCTTCCGATGCAGAAAGGCCAGCCTTGCTAGCATCAGAAATGCTAGAAGTGCTATTAGGCATGGGCAGCTCTAGCAAAGGTTTATTTGTATTTTGAATATACTTCTTTATGAATGCCTCATTTACAGCATCTGGCAAAACACGGATGATGAAAGTTTTCTCTTGCGAAAGCACTTTTTGAACTTCACTTTCAATGCCCAGCTCTTTAAGGCTTTCAACAAGCATTTCTTGGCTTATATCCTCTTCGAAAACAACAAAGCTTTCTACGCCTCCTTTGAAATCAGCGCTGTAACGAAACCCCACTGTTGTACTCAATATTACCGCCGCAAGACTAAGCGCCAATGAAATGCCGATAAATACTTTATAAAAGGCAAAAAAATTAATATTTTTTTTCATTGACCTAAGGATGATGCAGGAAAAACTTCCTAGCAGTTTATATGATAATTTTAGAGTAACGTTTTAGAATTTTATAATCCAAGAGAAAGTCAAAAACAAACCTTGTAATAAAAAGCGAGGTGAACATGCTTACGATAATACCAACAAATAAGGTAGTAGCAAAGCCTTGCAGAAAACCAGAGCCGAAGTTGAACAGAACAAAGGCCGCTATAAGTGTCGTGATATTCGAATCGAAAATAGCCCAGAAAGCACGCTGATAGCCACGACGTACGGAACCTACTAAGTTATAGTCATCTAACTCCAGCTCCTCACGAATTCGCGCAAAGATAATAACGTTGGCATCTATAGACATGCCAATGGTAAGAATAAGCCCAGCTATGCCAGCTAAGGAAACTGACAATCCAAAAGAGGCTAAGAAAGCTACAACCAAAAAAGCGTTGATAAGCAAACTAACAATAGCAATAACTCCAGAAAGACGGTAAAACAAGATAATAAAAAGCATAACGCTACCCAGGCCCAAAAGTAAGGCCTTGAAAGCTCTGGCTCGTAGATCCTTGCCTACGCGCGCATCAATAATGTTCTGCGAGATAATGCGAATGGGAACAGGTAGGCTGCCCGAGCGTAAGATAAGCGAGAGGTCTCGTGCTTCATCCAGGCCAAAGCGGCCGTTAATTTCAGCCTGGCCATCGGCAATCACGGTTGAAATAGAAGGCACGACCATAATGTTCCCATCTAAGACTACGGCCAACTGACGCCCTATGTTTTCGCCAGTAACCTTCGCAAAAGCCCTCGTGCCAGCAGCATTCAGTTCAAAGGTAACCACAGGCTCGCCGTATTGGCCATAACCAAGGCGAGCATTGTTTATCTGATTGCCATCAACGTAAACTTCTTTTTCTAAAAGCAAAACATAACTTCTTCCACGCTCGCCTGCTTCGTTCGTATCGTAGACAAAGGCTGCATCTAAATCGCTAGGAACGCTAGATTTCTCTATAGTGCCTTTTTCTAGGTCGTATACCAAGCCCACGCTAGCCGGCTGAGTGACTGCAACAAGCCTAAATTCTAGCCTGCCCGTAGTCGCCACCAAGTTCTCAATGCGTTCGGGGCTGCTTTCGCCGGGAATTTCAATACTCAGCCGATAGTTAGGTTGTTTTCGAATCGATATTTCAGAAACGCCGGCAGAGTCAATACGATTCCGTACTTTCGTGATAATTCTATCAATCGATTCCTCTTTCTCTTCTTCGCTTATATCACTAGCCGTTCCACCAACAAGCTCGGCATATTTATCGAAATCTGCCTCGACTTCTATCGAGAGGCCGCCATTTAAATCTAAACCAAGTTTTATGGATTTAGAACGCAGGCTTCTAGCATATTCTAAAGCTACTTGATCTTCTTCAGAAAGAAACTCATCGGCATCAGCCCCCGAAGCATTTTCTATAATAGCACGATATTTCTCATCGGTAAAAAAGTAGTATAAAACAGAGGGTAGCATCGTGTAGATGCCCACTCCAATAAAAAAGGCAATTACAAAAAAACGAGTAAACTTTGACATTCTATTAATTATTTTGATTGAGCTTTAAATAAAACACTCTATAACAAACGCTGTTTAGAAACATTTTTATACTTGTCCATCTGAAGACCATGCAGAAAGTGCGCTTATTTTTTAGTTTTTTTAGTTTTTTTATTTTTATCTTGGGGATTGCTATCCGCAGAATTCTCATCTCTTACCACAACATCGGCTATCATGGCGCGCACCATTTCGACACGCACGCCACTGCTTATTTCGGCTACAACAACCTTACCATCATTCTTAAAATGATCAACTTTAGCATACAGGCCGCCGCTCGTAATAAAAATATCACCTTTTTTTATATCTTCTTTTTTCTTATCCATTTTCTTTTGGCGTTTTTGTTGGGGCCGAATAAGCAAAAAGTAAAAAATAGCGATAACAAAAACAAAGGGAATAAGGACACCAAAAGGCGAACTCTGTGATTTATCTTGAGCATAAAGCGGAAAACTAAAAAGCATGCCCAGTGCCAAAGTAAAATAAACAACTTGCCTTGTCAAAAAACGACAAGCATGTTGTTTGATATTTTTGAAAGTAACCTTCATTGTTTCTAAAGAGTTGTTATATTTTTTGTCCATTTTTCAGTTTCCGTAAAAGCATAGCGCTGATAATATTAAAGAATTCGCTTAGTAATTCATCATTTCGCTTAGTAATTCATCATTCTTGGCTTTTATGATTACGCCAAGCCACCCTAGTTTACTTAGCCCTAAAAAGTAGAGCTAAAACTATAGCTAGGCCAGTTAAATTTGTTCAAGATACAGGCAGGCAACGAAGCACCGTTTCATTACAAAATAAAGAGCCAATAATTGATTGCTATAGTATAGCATTAGTATCAATTTTTATCAACTTTTCATTTGTAAAGCGTAAAAAAATGCAAAAACCTTGACAAGCTCCATTTCAAGAAGCAGCCTCCCCAGAATACGCCAAAAGCAAAATGGATTGTTTCTGGCTTTTTCTGGGCTTAATTGAGATGCCTCCAGCAGAAGAAAAGACCCAGTAACATTGTCCCTTTGCCAAGGTAACAGATTCCGGTAGCAATTCTCCTTCTTCTTCTTTCGAAAACAAGCTAGCTTCTGCTAATTCTTGTTTATGCGTATAAACCTTTAATTCTCCCGAGTAACCTCCCGAGTAATTTCCCGAGTAATTTCCCGAATAATTTCCCGAATAATTTCCCGAGTAATTTCCCGAGTAAGAACTCTTCTTAACGCCAAGCTGAAAAAAATGAAGCTGGAAAATTCCTTGAAGCGAGAAAAGGAAGAAATCTTTTCCATTTAAGCCCAAAGATTCCGGAAAAAAAAGAGTTTCTTTAAGCTCAAAAGCTTTCTCTGGTTGCTTAGGATGGGGGCCAGAATGAGTACGAGCTAGAATTTCAGAATTTTCTTGCGGGCTAAAGAGTATTTTCATAACCTTGATACCTGGAAAGCTAGCTACTTGTTTGAACTCACAAAGAGAATGCTTCAAAGATTGCTTAAAAAGTGTTTGGGGCTTTTCTTGCTTAGCTGATTCTTTCATGAGTGAAAAAGCTTTTTCTGTATCCCAATAATCTTGGGTCAGCGTTTTTTGCGTAAAAGCGATGATGAGTCGCTCATAAAAGGGCGTTTGGAATTCTATGCAATCCACGCCATGTTGCAAAGAATGTGGCACAAGTGGATCAATTTTCAGCACAGAACCCAAACTTAGCGGGATGAGGGCAGAGAATTTCCCCATTTTCGCTCGCAAAGTCTGTTCATCCTTCAAGATAGCTTTGGGAATCATCTGCAGCCAAGCCCTTAAAATTTTTGGCGGCAGTTCCTCATTTAAACCGTAACCTTTTGCTATTCTTTGCTTATCCAGCAAAGAATCTATCTTCAAACGCAGCATGCGATAGGCTAAAACATGGCTTTTGAAATCTTTCTTAAACGCTGTGAAATTTACGTAATTCTTGCGAACTTTCTTGTTAAAACCAAGGCGAATTCTTCCTTTGCCACTAGGATAGCTTTTTTTATCGACATGGGTAATAACATATACTTCATGCTTTTTTTCATGGAGTTCATAATACAAATCTCCGAAATTTTCATGGGCATGCGGATGTAAGATTTTTAAGAGAAGCGGCTGAAGCAATGGCTTTGGGCTATCTGCCCAAATATTCCCCAGCAAAGGTGAAAGCAATTGCCCAGCCCATAAAAAAAAAGGCAAACTTTCAGAGGCATCATCTACGTCAGTTTTTTTTGCTAGCCGGCTAGCATGGAGAATTTTGCTTTGCCCTCGTTTTTCAATACCCGTAAACCAAATTTCCTCGCCCCAAGGCTTGGCTATCTTGCAAGGAATCATGTAGCCGCCATGATTCCTTGAAAAAAACCTTGTTTCTTTCTTTAGCTTCTGAAGCCTTTTTTGAAGTTTTGAAAATGAAAGTGTTTTTGCTTTTATTTTTATAGGCCTCGTCTCTTCACGGCTACTTAGATGTTTTTCTGCTCTTCTCAAACCTTTTTTTTCAAGAGCTACTGCGAATAATTGTTCTTCAAAAATATCGCTGAACCTTTCTATATCTGCTAAAGTATTTTTATATTTTTCGAAATCATAGCTTTCATGACTTGCATCTGTTTCGGAAGTTTTATTTGAAGCCCTCTCTTTTAGATAGCTAGCGAAGAATTTTTCTAAGAAAAGCAGCTCTGCTTCTGTTGAAAAACTCTTACGTCTTAGTAAAAAATACAGCTTACAAGGCTTTGTTAGAAGCTCAAAGGCTACAGCTTCTTTATCAGCTAAAGGGCTAGCATGTAAGCTAATAGCCGTAGCAGCCGCAGCCAGCTTTTTAACTGACTGCGTAACTGGCTGCGAGTAATACCAATAAGGGTAAAAAGGCAGGCTTATTTCGCCGTATATGCGAGCTGGCAGTGACTGACATGCCAAAGATAACTGCCTAGCAGAAAGATGCTTTTTTTTTGAGGTAAAAGAAATTTCAGCAGACTCTGTAGCAGGTAAAGCCGAAAAAACAA
>JAUXHF010000068.1 GCA_030621685.1 Spirochaetota bacterium | reverse complement strand
AGAAAAAACTTTGGATATGAAGATGCCCGATACGGCGATAAATGGAATTCAAGTGGCCAACTCGGGCTATATTTCCAAAATAGGCCTGGGCGTAGATTTCTCCTTAGAACTTGTTGAGGCAGCTGCCCTGCAAGGTTGCAATGCCTTGCTCGTTCATCACGGTCTTTTTTGGGGGCAACCTTTGCCGCTTCGTGGCGCTAGTTACCGTAAGATAAAACAACTTATAGAAAATGATATCGCCTTAATAGCCTTGCATCTTCCCTTAGATTTGCATGCAGAGTTAGGCAATAATGCCGGTCTCCTTCAGGCCCTTTCACTTTCAGCCACCGAGAATTTTGGAGATTACAAAGGCTATAAATTAATTTTTTCGGGAACCGTTGTAGGTGATAAAGCTTTAAGCTTTGAAGAACTTGTACAGCGATATACCAAGTTTGTGGGAAAACCCTTAGCTACTGTGCAGGCAGGGAAGCGGCTGATTACTCGGGTGGCTTTATGTAGCGGCGGCGCTCTTTTCGGCCTTGAAGAAGCGGCGGCAAAAGGTTTTGATGCTTATGTAACAGGTGATGCCAATCACATCTACTACCACAAAGCAAAAGAATTAGGCATTCACTTGCTTTGTGGCGGACATTATCTTACCGAGACCTTTGGTGTAAAACGGCTTGCCAATCGAATTCAGGAAGAATTTTCTATACCCTTTGTTTTTATCGATTTGCCCACTGGCTTGTAACACTTTAGCCGCTCTTTTTCAACACTCGCGCTCTCTTTTTTTGAAGGGGGTATGATACCCCCTTCACCCCCCAGCACATTACCTTTTTTGGATTTTCACCCTAGCACTGTTTTATTTTATTTTAGCAATGATGGAAGGCAGGACTTTTCATGCCACCGTGTCAAAAGTTGGTATCGGCTGGCCAAGGCCAGAATTTCTGAATCAGCGTATTTTTTTCCCATAATCATTAATCCAACAGGGAGTCCGCCATCTTCAAACCCGCAAGGAATGGTTACGGCTGGCAATCCGCCTAGATTAGCTATCCATGTAACATGAATCATCGCCTCTTGCGAACTCATTTCCTTGCCGCCTAAGAGTAGCTTGCCCGCTCCTATTAAAGGAGGAACAACAGACAACGTGGGCAGAACAAGAGCGTCAAAACGCGAGAACATATCGTCTAGCTGGCGGTTAAATAATGTTTGATACTGCTGTGCCCGCAGATATTCCACCGCTGAAATACAGCGCCCTACCTCAAGTTGTACGCGAATGCCCGAAGAGTATAAATCAGCGCTTTTTTCCATGAAACCAGCATGATAGGTAGAGGCCTCAGCGCCTTCAATTATACTCCAAGCAGTATAGGCTTCAGCAATCCTTGGAATCTCAACTTCTTCAATCACAGCGCCATCCTTTGTTATTTCTCCGATAGCCGTTTTAAATACACTGTCCACTTCGGGGGCTCGCTTAAAAAAATTTCCTACCGGGACAGCCAATCGAATGCCTTTGAAATTTTGCTTGGCGCAAGCTGGAGTATAAGAATAGGCTGAAGTGCATGTAGCGTCTTTGTCGTCCCTTCCAGAAATAATGCCTAAAATAAGGGATAAATCATCAGCGCAGCGCGCCATGGGGCCGATGGCATCAAAAGACCAAGACAATGGAAACACGCCATACCTGCTCACGGTTCCATAGCTGGGCTTCATGCCCGATATGCCGCAGGCAGCAGATGGTATGCGCACCGAACCGGCTGTGTCACTGCCAATGGCGGCCAATGCCATTCCGCAGGCAACAGCCGCTCCTGAACCTCCGCTAGAACCGCCAGAAATATGCTTATCATTCCATGGATTGCGAACAGCTCCAAACAAAGACTTTTCATTTGTCGCCCCATAAGCCCACTCATGCATGTTTGTTTTTCCTAGAATAATCGCGCCTGCCCCGCGCAAACGAGAGACTACCGTAGCATCCATAGGAGGACGATACTTTTTCATGATAGGCGAGCAAGCCGTAGTCGGAAAATCTGTAGTCCAGCAATTGTCTTTGATAGCAAAGGGGATACCATGCAGATGACCTACCCTTTGCCCTCGGGAAATAAGCAGGTCTTGCTGCTCCGCCGTTTTCAGGACTTCTTCGGCCTCTACTCGTGACACAAATGCATTGACATGCGTATTCAGTGCTTCAATTCTGTCTAGGCATAATTTGACAATTTCCCGTATTGAAATCTCTCGGCGTCTAATGCGTGCAGACAGCTCTGTAATCGTCAGGTGCATGGGGTCAGAAAGGGGCATGATTGATATAACCGGTATAAGCGCTATGACTGCTCTGGCTCAGCCCAGCCGAAAAAAGGAAGCCCTTTGAAAGCCTGTGCCATCGTATTTAGAAGAGCCAATACTTGAACTCTTTCAGCATCGGCAAGGGGCGGCCAGCCCCGCTCAAGGCGATAGCGAATAAGTGTTTCTTCTGTCCACATAATGTTGCTCCTTACACGCCAAGAAGACGTTGTAGTAATTTCTTGTCCGACATCAATTCCTGCTTAGTGGCTGATTGTACAATTGTTCCTCCGTCCATTATATAAGCCCGTGAGGAAATATCCAAGCTAAAGTCAAGATTCTGCTCTGCCAGCAAAATTGTCATATTCTGGCGCTGGTTCAGCGATAAAAGCATTTCAGCGATTTCATCAACAATAGATGGCTGGATTCCCTCGCTAGGTTCATCCAAAAGAAGCAGCCTGGGCTTGGTGGCAAGTGCGCGTGCCATGGCCAGAATTTGTTGCTGCCCACCACTCAGGCTTCCTGCCAGCTGCTTCGCGCGCTGCGAGAGCAGCGGAAAATCAGAAAAAAGACTTTCTATTGTCTCTTTAGCATTTTGCTTACAAGCCACAGCTGCTACAGCAATATTTTCTACAACCGTCATTCTAGGAAAGACAAAACGTCCTTGCGGAACATAGCCAATGCCTGCTTTTACGCGGCCAGCTGTTTTTTCAGGAAGCGTTTTCCCATCCAAAGAAACAGTGCCAGCAGAGACGGGGAGCATGGCCATTATATATTTCATTAACGTTGTTTTTCCAGTACCATTCCTTCCTAAAATGGCGACAACTTCATTTTTTTCCACTGTCAAGGCCACCTTGCGGATAACCGGACTTTCGCTGTAACCGCCGCTGGCATTAGATATTGCGAACATTTTTTCTCCTGCCTAGGTAAATGTCAAGAACTTTTTCGTTTTTCGCCAGCTGCTGCATATCACCACGTGCAAAAATCTCTCCCTGATGCAAAACAATCACATCCGCATCAAGAGAGCGGACAAAGTCCATGTTATGGTCAACTATGATAACGGTCAGCTGCTTGGCCAAAAAACGCATCAAGCTTGACAGAGATTTAGCTTCCTCATCGGTCATGCCTGCAGCAGGCTCATCCAGCAAAATGACAGCTGGTCGAAGACAAAGAACCATGCCGATATCCAGCCATTGTTTTTCGCCGTGCGACAGATTTCCTGCTAGCACATGGCGGCGCTGCTCCATCTTAAGGGCCGCTAACATGCCTTTGGCAGTGCTGAGGGCAGCTTTCATGTTGCCGGTTTTGCTATAGGCTGCCACCCAAAGATTTTCAAGCACTGTTTTCTCAGAAAAAACCTGCGATACCTGCATCTTGATGCCAACCCCAGATTGGACTCGAGCATAAGACTCCATGCGAGATATGTTTTTTTCTCCCAGAGTGATTTTCCCAGAATCAATTTTATGTGATCCCACCAAGCAGCGCAAAAAGGTGCTTTTCCCGGCTCCGTTAGGCCCTATCAGGCAACGCACTTTTCCCGGGAGAAAACTTTCTGATACCCGATTAACTGGCCTCACGCCGCCGAAGGTCTTTGTCACAGCACTTGTCGCCAAAGTTAATGGTGAAACATCTAAGAAATGTCCTGTCAAAAAATCAAGCGATTTTTCCCCAAACGCTAAGTCTGTTACTTTGGCAGTTCTGTTGATACTCTCTTTTTTCTTTTTGAAATAAGAGAGTAGAACTCCCGCTCCTCCATGCAATCCTTTTTTGAAAAACAAAACCGTTACTATCAAGCAGATTCCTATAATTAAGGTCGTCTGTCCGCCGGCTACTCCTCCGCCCAGCCAGAATGAAAGTCCACCTACTGCGAAAGACCCTAAAAACGCTCCTGTGAGGGAGCCCAGGCCGCCAACCAGCACATATACCGGAACAAGCAAGGCTTCTTGCACGCTGAAAACCGAAGGGTTTAGGTAATTTGCCCACAAGCTGAAAAGCGCGCCGGCGATGCCTGCTACAGATCCTGAAACAGAAAAAAATGCAAGCAGGCGAAAACGAACATCGTATCCCAGAAACTCTGTTTTAACAGAATCCAAACGAATGCAATCTATAATTATACCAAAGGGTGAAGACACAAAGTAGCGTAGTGCCAAGTAGACAGCCAAGGAAATAAACAAAACAACAAGAAATATTTCCTTCACCTGCAAATCGGCAGCGTCCTTAGAAAAAGCAAGTTTGAGAGACGGAATATTAGCCAGTCCATTATCTCCACCAATGACCGCCGTTCCTATTTCCGTTGTGAAAGATACAGCTACTGACCACAGTAGTAAGGTGAAAACATAGGTCAAAATCGTAGCTTGTAGCGGGCCCATGCGACCATAAAAAATAATGCCTCCAATAAGGGCTGCCGAGACGAAACCCGCTGCCGCACCAGCAGGCAAGGCCCATATCAATGTGTTGCCGGTCAAATGGGAAAAATTAATGGCAGCAATGCTTCCTGCGTAGCCTCCTAATCCGTAAAACGCTGTCTGCCCTAGGCTTAGCAATCCTGCTCTTCCCCACATAAGGCTCAGGCTTAACCCCAGAAGCCCAAATATAAGCCAAGACGTTGCCACGTAGGCAAAATATTCTTCTATGAAGAAAGATAGCAACGCTACGACCAGCGTGACAGCAACCGGAGCTAACCAGAAATTCTGCTGTCTGCTTAAAGTTTTATTCGCCAATTTTCAGAAATCCCTTTGGGAAAGATACGCAAGAGCAGCATGGTTGCCATAAGAAAAACAATGTCCCCCAAAACAGTCGTCCATGTGTTGGCAACAACGCTAGCAATTGTACCGAGCGCGCCTCCAGAACTGACAATGCCTGTTAACGTAACGGGGCCGCCAACAACAACTAATAAAAATGCCTTGATGGAGAAAGCAAATCCCATACTTGGTGTTGCCGGAAAAGCAGGAAGCAGTATGGCGCCGGCAAAACCAGCTAACCCTGAGCCTAAGGCAAAGGTCATTGTATTAATTCGCCCAGATTCTATGCCTACTGCTGAAGCCATAGTGCTATCTTGAATGGCGGCTCTTGCCATCATGCCGTAGTTCGTACGGGTTAGTATAAGACCTGTCAACAAGATGAGAAAAACAGCTACCAAAATAAGAAAAAGAATATACCAAGAAACGGAATAGTCCCCCACACTAAGATTAGCAGGGGACATTCCAATGCCCGGCGTTACAGAGCCGAAGGTTAAAACCACCGCTTGATACATTACCAAACTTAGGCCCCAAGTTGCCAGCAGCGTGTCAAAAATACGGTTGTAAAGATGCCGAATAATCAAACGTTCTACCAGCACTCCATAAAGGGCCATGCTAACAGTGGCAAAGCCCACCGCTAGCGGAAAGGGCAGGCCCCAGCCGCTAGCTAAGAGAGCGGCATAGGCGCCAAAGGTAATAAATTCCCCATGGGCAAGATTGATTACTCCCATGAGGCCAAATATAACCGCAAGCCCCAGCGTTGCTATAAGAAGTATAGCAACCGATGACATGGTCGTTAAAGAAGCGACCGCTAAATAGTCATATGCCACAGCGTACAGAACACTTACGGAGTAAAATGTTTCGCTGTATTAGGTGCTGCTATCAAATCACAGACTTCGTCTTCATAGGCCGGGGCAACCGACTTGTAGGTTTTCACCACATCAAAAGTGTGCTTCTTGTTGCCTCTTACTATGTAGATGTTTTGCTTTAAATGATGAGAGCCGGGTTGCATGAGCACCATGCCGTTAGGCCCTTCAAAAGAAAGCCCGCTTTCAAGGGCGGCAATCACTTCTTTCTCATCTGTGGTTCCGGCTTTTTCTACAGCGGCTGCCCACAAATGCACGGCATTCCAAACATCGGCGGCTTCGGAAACAATAGGCTCTTTCAGTCCGTATTTTGCTTTCCATTGTCTTTTGAAAGCTGGGTTCTTTCTCTCTTTAACCCACATAAAATATTCCTGTGAAGCGATAATCCCGTCGCCAGCTGCTGGTGATACCACCACTTGCTGGTTACCAGAACCATAATTGGTAGATACGATGCCTATTCTATCTTTCAGCCCAGCGGCAGCGAACTGCTCCAAAAACCCAGTCTGGTTGGCACCTACAGGCAAGGCAACAACAAAATCAGGCTTCGCCGATTGTATTTTTTGAATGGTTGATGAATAATCGGTCACGGTCAAGGGCAAGTAATCTTCCCCTACCACTTTTCCACCGTATTTATCTGCGTAGCGTTTCACCCACTGTCCTGAAATGGTCCCAAAATTATAATCGGGCGCCATAATGTATATATTAGGACCGTATTCACGAATGCCCCATTCTATCAGAACGCTTAGCTGCTGCGAAGCGGACGCTCCGGTAACGAAAGTATATTTGTCACAGGCTCCGCCTTCATACAGAGAACTATAGAAATAAGGGATTTTGTTTTTACGGATAATCGGCCTTATGGCCTCTCGTGATGAACTTGTCAGGCCGGCGAACAAGGCAACTATACGATCACGCAAAATTAATGTGTTTGCGTACAGCGTATATTTGCTTAGCTCAGATTGCGAGTCTTGTTCCACGACCTTCAGCTCTTTGCCAAGCACACCACCAGATTTGTTGATTGCCGCTACCGCTAGGTTCAGCGCCCTGCTCTGTTGAATGCCATAAATATTCAGACCTCCAGTAAGATCAAAGATGGCACCAATTTTGATTTCACCTGCTTTGCTCGTGGCTGCAAAAAGTGCCACAAACACAGTGAATGATAAAAGTAAACTAAAAATTATTTTTTTCATGATTTTCCTCCTAGAAAAACTCAGTTTTTTTTGATATTAATTTTTTAGCAATATCGCAAAATAAAATTTAAATATGGAATAGCTATTCCATTAAGGTTTAAAGATTGTCAAGTGTTTAATGCTTACTGTCAAGCATTTTTTTTTGTTTCTCTTCAAAATTAACAGAAAAAATCATAAAAGATATATTTTTATGGATAAAAATAATGGAATTAATACAGAAAAATTCAAAAAGCATGCAAATAGGTATCGCCAGCTCCCTAAAATATTCTCGCTCTCTTTTTTGAGGGGGGTATGATACCCCCCTAGCCCCCCCAGCACATTACCTTTTTTGAATTTTCACCCCAGCACTGCCTCTCAGGTTATAACTGAACAATAATGTAGATGAAGGAAACAGCAAAAGTGATTGATTTCAAAATAACTGCTAAGGGCTTTTTTACATCTTTTTTTTGCATAAGAGCAAATGCTTTGGGCAAGGCTCTAGCCGTAGCAAGGCATGCTAATACGGCTATAATGATAGTGCCTAGAATACCACTACTAGCACTGTATCCCAAATACCTTCCCAAAAATATAGATAAGAATACGAAAAAACCTAAGTAAAGAGGTATCAGTGATGTTCTCGCCTTAGTTTTTGAATATCCCGTAAGGCTGATAGCAAAAAGAATGACGGCGTATAGATAGGCAAATGTAAACATAATAATGTTAGTCCTTGTTTGATTTTGTTTAGGTTTTTAGCTGGAGAATGTACCTTAGTATAACATTAATAGAGTGTTGATTAGGGAAAAGCTATTGAGAATAAGGATTTGCCATGCAACTTTTAGTTCATGTTTATAGCAGGTAAACTATTGCTTGAGCTTGTTTGCTCGTCCGGCTTTTATAACATCGTTTAAAACCAGCGTTCCGCCGTATACCAAAAGGGCAGAGCCAACAGTGAACGAAACCTTAGCCTTGCCAAGCGTGATGATTCTTGTGATATCTTGAAGTGTAGAAACGCCACCACAATATACACTAGGCATGTTGCTTTCTGCCAGCAGAGATACTAAGTCTTCATCAATGCCTTTTTTGCTTCCCTCTAAGGTAACGGCATGCGCCATGAGCATCGAGGCATATTGACCAAGCATTTCAAAGGTATCCTTTTGCAAATATAGGTTGGTAGCTAAGGCCCAGCTAGAGGCCATCACCACATAAGATTTGCTTGGTTTAGATGTTTTTTTTTTTGAAGCCAGTAACGCTTGATTCCCATAAGTATCAGTATCAGCTATCGCTTTAGCGCTTATATCAATTACAAGACGTTCTTTTCCAACAGCACGGCTTAGCTGCCTAAGTCTTTCTTCTAAAAAAACGCCCAGAGAGTTAAATAAGGAAGAGGTAACAATTATCTTGGCAGCGCCATTTCTTAGCCAAAACTCGGCATTTTTAAGGCTGATGCCGCCACCTATGTTAAAGCTTTCTGGATAGGCTTCAAGCGCCTCAAGCGCTTGAAAGGCCGAGCTGCCATGGCTTTTTCTCTTGGGCTGTTCTTTGTCAGAATCAAGCATGATAATATGCCCCCCTTGCAAGTGATGCGATTTATACAGCTTAGCAAAATAGGATGCGGGCTTATCGGATACAAAATTCTCCTTAAGAGTAAGGCCATCTTTGTCCATGCTTAAAGATGCGCCAACAATTTGCTTTACCTTGCCCCTATGAATATCTATGCAGGGCCGAAAAAGAGTTCGTGGTAAAGACATAATATCTATAGCTTCTTTCTTATGCACACTAAGA